>JADFOM010000301.1 GCA_022562835.1 Acidobacteriota bacterium
GTGTGGGGGATGGCGGCAAGGGCGAGGAGGCGCAGAACACCCGACCCCTCGCGGGCATAGTCGGGACCAAAGACTCGCAGCAATAGGGGGGCAAGGACGGCAACGGCTATGGCTGCTGGGATGACTATTCCCCCCGTCTGCAGGAGGACCTTGCGGCTGAACGAAAGGAGCTTGTGAGGTGCGAGCGCCGCCTCGGTGATGAGCGACTGGCCGGTGTTGCTTCCGAACAGGAACAAGGTGTCGGCGATCGCCCAGGCCAGGAAGAAGTAGGCGACGGCTTCGGCTCCGGCGAGCGACAGCACGAGCACCGGCATCACGCCTATGGTCACTCCCAAACTGAGGGATGCGAAGAAGTCGGCTGCCGCAAACCTGGCCGGTTCGCTGCGCTCGGTCACCGGCACAACAGCATCGGAATCGGCGCCGGCAACGGGATGGACCACATTTGACTCGTCTAGACCGAGTTCGGTCGCGTAGTCAGCAGAGGTGAAGATCAACGCCGCCGCTTGATCAACGTTCCACTGAGAGTTGTGCCACTTGTTGTATGGGTAAGCCAGCGGACGATTCTTGGGGTTGGGTTCCGCGATCGACGCAGCACTTCGTGGTTCGGGAAACCATGCCTCCACCGCATCACCTGCGACTTCGTTGAAGCGCTCCCAGAGTTCAGATATCTCGCGCCGGTGGGTGTCCAGGTCTTGACGGTCTGCGACGCGCAACGCGTTCTCGATCATCGCGTATTGGCTGACAGCATCGACCAGACCTGCGTCTATCTCGGCTCGAGAAATGACCAACTCGGCCGGTTCCCACACCTCGTCGGGCTCGGCATCGACATAGACGCTCTCGGCGACCCCGTCGTCTAGTTCGGCGATCGAGCGCTGCAGGCTTCGATACTTAGCCTCGCCACCGATCACTGCAATACAACGGGCGTCACCTGAAGCGATTCGATTACACGCACGATGGATGAGCGCCGATTGCAGCACGCCGAGTTCACTACGAACCGAGTGACGCACCGTCACGTCGACCAGATCGCCCACCGCCCGACCCGGATCACCGTAGGCCCAGGTCCCCTGCGGCACGATGACTTCGTCGAACTCCAGGCCGGGCGCTCGCTCACCGATCTCATCGAGAGCGCACTGCGCGGCCGCTGCCATGAGTGCAACAACATCGAGTCCCGCGGAGGGATCCGCGATCCGTTGCGTTGCTGTGCCGATACCCGCGAGTACCGGCCTAATGGTCGTCATTGGGATGATTCTACGGAGACGCAGGGTCCGCAGGCGCCACTGCGCAGCGGCGTTAGCACCTAGACGCGGACCGCGTCGAGATCAGCGCTCCGGTGAGCACCACCCCGGTGCCGAGTACCGACCAGCCGCTCAGCGTTTCGTTGCGGAACAGCACCCCGGCTGCCACCGCCACGATCGGAACGATGTAGGTGGTGATCGACGTTCGCACCGCGCCAACGCGGCCGGCCAGCGTCGCTGCCATGACATAGGCGACCCCAGTCCCGAACACACCCAGCACAACACATGCAAACATCGAACCGACCGCAAAGGTGCTGTCCGAAAGCCCATATATGCCGTAAGGAGCGCACAACACACAGGCGACGCTCAACGCTCGACGCAAGACAGGGGCTGCCCCGTAGAGCTGTTGCATAGGCACTGCCAGGTTGATGGCAATGCCGTATGAGCACACCGCGATGATAACCAAGACCACACCGATGGCACTCGTACCGCCGGTCGCCGCTGTGGGTACACCGATGATCAGGATGCCAGCGAAGCCGACGAGCACACCTATGAGTTGCACACCGCGGGTTGCGGTCGCAAAGAGCACCCAGCCGAAGAATGCTGTAGCCAGCGGCATTGCGCTGTTGAGCATTCCCGCCACCGACGAGTCGATCCACTGTTGCGCAATCGGGAACAGGGTAAGCGGGAAGGCCAGCCAGAAGAACCCAATCGCCGCCAAACGGAGTCTGTGCTCTGGCGCAAACTCTGACGGTCCGCGTGCCATCGCCGAAACCGCCACCAAGCCGAAGGTGACACGGAACATGGAGACCAAACCGGGGCTGAACGACTCAAGCCCTTCGGCCATCAAGAAGAACGACGTGCCCCAGATCAACGCGGGTCCGAGCAACAGCACCCAGTCGAACCGGCTGAAGTCGGCGCTCAGTTCACTCGCATCGGTAGCTGCCAAGACGGTTGAGGTTAGTCAGCGGTCGGGCAACTCCAACGGTTCGCTCTCCCAGATGCCGAATCGGAGGTGGAATCGGCGCAGCCAGCGCGGCGCCCACCAATTGGCACGGCCAGCGAGCGTCATCAGCGCCGGCATGAGGGTCGCGCGGATTACAAACGCGTCGACCAAGACTGCCAGTATCATGCCCAACCCGATCATCTTCATGACCGACACGCTCGCTGTCGACAATCCGATGAACACGATCGCGAGCAGCGCCGCAGCAGCGGTAACAATGCCACCGGTCTTTTGTAGCCCAACCTCGATCGCCTGGTCGTTGTCACCGGTCAGGTCGTACTCCTCCTTGATGCGGCTGAGCACAAATACCTCGTAGTCCATCGACAACCCGAAGGCGATGCAGAACATCAGGATCGGGTTGAACAGGTCAAGGGTGCCTGTGGCAGTGAAGCCCAGGAGGCCCGACAGATTGCCTTGCTGGAACACCCACACCATGGCACCAAACGTCGCGGTCAGGCTCAGCAAGTTCAAGAGCAACGCTTTGGCGGGAACAAGGAGGGAGCCCGTCATGAAAAAAAGCAGCACAAACGTGGAGACCGCTACAACCAAAATGGCAAGGGGCAACTTGCCTCCGATCAGCGATTTCGCGTCGGCGAGCTCTGCAGAGGGGCCACCAACCACGAGCACCACATCCGTGTCGATCGAGCGGACCGAATCGACCAAGTCCTCGCCCTCAGGCGACATCGGTTCGATAGATGGAACAACCGAGAACCACGTTCCTTCATCTCCCACGAAACGCTGCGACAGCTCATCGGGGGGTGCCACGGTGCCATCGAAGTAGTAGCCGGTTGCTGCGTCTACGCGCGCAACTCCATCGAAACCTGCCATCGTCCTCGCTAGATCATCGATCTCGTCACCATTCGCCTCGAGATCCAGATCGGGTGCCACGACGAGCACCGCTGAAGACTCACGCGACTCAAAACCCTGGCGTATCTGTTCGGCCGCGTCACGGCTGGAAATCCCTTCGGGAAGGACGCGGTCGTCGAGCAGGCCTGGCTCGATGCTAAGGAGGGGAAGCGCCAGAGCCGCCAACCCGAGTGTTAAGCCAACAGCGATCGGCCAAGGTCTGCGCATCACCCGTCGTGCCTGCGCTGCCCAGAACCCGGACTCGGGGTCTCGCGCAGCACGATTTCGACGTACCGGCCAAGCGTTGACGCGAGGGCCGAGCAGGATCAATAACGAGGGCAGCACCAGCAGCGCCGCCTTGCGGTAGTCGAAGGGGGAG
>JADFOM010000302.1 GCA_022562835.1 Acidobacteriota bacterium
CACGCGCCTAGGCCAAGACGTCGACCGCACCGGCCGCCTCGACCCGGCGGCCATTGCACGGACCACCGCTGTGCTCAGCGACTATCGGGCCGCGCTCGACCTCCACGAGGTGCAACGCGTGCGGATCACGGCAACGTCTGCAGCGCGAGACGCGGACAACAGCGAGGAGTTCTTCGCGGCGGCGGAGAAGATCGTGGGTGAACGGCCCGAGTTGTTGTCGGGGACCGAGGAGGCGGCGTTGTCCTTTGCGGGCGCTACCCGCGAGCTCGACCCTGCCGACGGGCCGTTCATGGTCGTCGACATCGGCGGCGGCTCCACCGAATTCGCCGTGGGTTCGGACTCGGTGCAAGGGGCGATCTCGACCGACATGGGCTGTGTGCGAATGACAGAGAAGTACATCACAACGGACCCGCCCGACCCCGCCGAACTTTCGGCCTGTCTATCCGAGATCGAACTGCACCTCGACGACGTGATGCGCGAGGTTGCCGAAGTGGCCACAGCCCGCCAGTTCGTCGGCCTCGCTGGCACTGTTTCTGCTGCTGCGGCGGTCGAACAGGGACTCGAGCACTATGACCGCGATCGCATTCACCATTTCCGTCTGACCAAGGTCGCCGCTGAGGACGTATTTCGCACATTGGTGACCGAGTCGCGTGCGGATCGTCTCCATAACCCAGGCCTCGATGAACAACGAGCCGATGTGATCGTCGGAGGCATGTGCATCCTTGTTGCGATCATGCGTCAGTTCGACTGTGATGATTGTCTCGTAAGCGAGGCCGATATTCTCGATGGACTCGTCGGGAGCATGCTGTGGTGAGTCAAAGAGTGCCGGGTACCAACGACCCGAATCACGCATTGTTCGGCCGTCGGGTGTTGTTGCGCTCGCTGACAAGCGCCGATTTCGATGAATGGTGCGAGGTGCGTCGCCACAATGCCGAGTGGCTCACCAAATGGGAACCCGCCCGTCTCGCTGCGCATCCCGATGTGATCGAGGAACCCCGCAGTTTTGCTTCGCGGTGCGCGGCCCGCGATAGGGACCGACAGCTAGGCAATGGGGCCTCGTTCGGCATGTTCATCGACGGTGCCTTCGCCGGCGAGATGAATCTCGGATCGATTCAGCGTGGTGCCTATCAGAACGCTTACATCGGTTACTGGATCGACAATCGCCGCGCAGGCCTGGGTTATACGCCCGAGGCGCTTGTAATGGCGGCGCAGCACGCGTTTGATGACTTGGCGTTGCATCGCATTCAGATCTCGATTATTCCCCGCAACAAAGCTAGTCATCGTGTGGTTGAGAAGCTGGGCATTCGCAGCGAGGGCGTCTCAGAGCGGTACCTCGAGATCGACGGCACGTGGGAAGACCACGTGCGTTACGCGATGACGGCCGAAGAATGGGACGAGCGCAGGTCTGAGTTGCTCGCCGCGTGGATCGGTTGACCGGCTAGTCCTTTGTCGAGATCTCGGCTTGGAGTTGCGCGACCAGTTCGGTGAATGCGCTTTGTTGCATCGACCACACCTGCGGGTCGAGTTCGTGCTCGACGGCCGCGTCGGACTCGTCGATCGCCAGTGTCGTGTCAAGGGTGGCTTTGGTGCGTGTCACAAGGCCGGGAGGAACCTTCGCTGCCCGTGCAGCGGTCGCCTGCGCGGCCGGGAGAAGTTCATCGTCTGGGAGGCAATTCCACGCGAGTCCGATCTCCGCCGCGCGTTCGCCGCTGACGCGTTCACCGAACAAGACCATTGCCTTGGCGGATTGCAGGCTGACCCGGTGTTGCAGCCGCCACGTGTGCCCACCGCCGGGGTGAATGCCGATCTGGAGGAACCGGGCATCGAATTTCGCCGATTCGCCAGCGAGGATCACATCGCATGCAATCGCAAAGTTGAACCCTGCGCCTACCGCAGCACCGTTGACGGCTGCGATCGTCGGCAACGGTGTGTGGGCCACTCGCAGGAAGCCTGCGTAGATGTCGCGTAGGCCGTCGCGGTCGGCCGAAGCAAGTTCGCCAAGGTCTGCGCCAGCGCAGAACGCCGGAGCGGCGCCGGTGATCACGATCGCTCTGACGTCGCCGTCCTCGATCTCGTCCATAACCTCAGCCAATTCGGCGTTCATCGCCAGGTTGATCGCGTTGCGGCGATCCGGGTCGTTTAGTGTGATGGTGGAGACGTGATCGCTGATTTCCATGAGTACGAGTGACATGTCCGGCGACACTACATGCTTGGAACCGAGCTGAGGTCGTGGCGACTCACCGCCATGGTCGGTCGCTCAGCGTAGGCTCTGAGTTGATGATGAATTGGCTTCGCCCGCCGCCCGATCCTCGCGAGGTCGGGCTTGAGCCCGATTACCGGTTCACGCTCGCGAACGAGCGGACCTTCCTCGCCTGGATTCGCACCGCCTTGGCGCTTGCGGCCGGAGGTTTGGCCGTCATCGGCATTATCGATGACCTCTATGGCCGAGAGATCCTTGGCCTGATGTTGTTGGCTCTCAGCTTTGTGACAGCGGCATCGTCGTTTCGGCGATGGGTTGCCAACGAGCGCTCGATGCGTCTCGGTGAACCGCTGCCGGCTTCGCTGCTGCCTCGGATACTTGCGATCGGTACGGCGGTGTTCGGCGTCGCCGCGGCGGTGTTGTTTGCGATTGGTGAGATGTGAGCAACAGCGGTGAAGCGCCGCCGATCGAGCCAGCGGGTCTTGCCCATGAACGCACCGCGTTGGCCTGGGAACGGACCGCCATATCGATGATCGTTGCGGGCGCCCTGCTCGCGCGTTACGCAGCCGCTGATACGTATTGGATCCTGGCCTTCGTCGGTGTTGCTCACACGACGGTCGGGGCGCTCGTGCTGATCTGGACCGGGTATCACTATGAAGACCTGCACGGTGGCGCGGGAAGCGACACCGACCTGGTTCACCCCGTCGCGGCTCGACTCGTCGGGTACGCCGCGATCTCGCTTACCGGTGCGGCCTTGGCTCTCGCCCTCGTTGGGACGATTGGAGACATCTGAACCTGCCCGGTCAGATCTGGCCCGGGTCATCCTCGATGAAGCGTTGACCCGAGGGGCAATCGTCACGTTCAGCGCACCAGCGACACGCAGGACCAGGCGACTCAGTCGGCTCGCCGTCGAATTCAGCCAGTGCGACGATGCGCTCTGCGCTGGCTATGACCCGGCTCACAGTGCTCTCGAGCAGATCGACGGTTACGTCCTCGGGCAGGAACCGACCTTGATCGAGGTAGTAGGTGGCGAGTCGTCGAGGCGGCGTGCCGATTCGCAGTGTTTCGACGAGTGCGTAGAAGCGGAGGTCGTCGAGGTGCGACGGCATTGATCGCCCAGATTTGAAGTCGATCAGGACCTTGCCTTCACTCTCTACAATGAATTTCTTCCAGAGCCACTGCCAGCTATGGGAAGGGAAACGCATGATGTATCGTGCCCGCTCCAGATCGTCGCCCACCAGTTCATCGACGTCGAAG
>JADFOM010000303.1 GCA_022562835.1 Acidobacteriota bacterium
AGCCCGCTCAGTAGGTAGTCGATGTCCTCGGCACTGCACGTCGGGTCATCGAGCGGACCCTCATAGTCGGTGTCGGTCGTGCCTATGTAGGCCAGCTCACCCCAGGGGACTACAAAGATCGACCGTTTGTCACCGGGTACGGATATGACCGCGGCGACCTCGTTGCGAATCAATGACCACGGCACGGTGATGTGAACACCTTTGGCCGGTCGGATCGCGTCGACATCACCCCCTTCGTCGAGTTCTCGGACTTGGTCAGCCCAGACACCGGTGGCATTGATGACACCGCGGCTCTCGATGTCGAATCGTTCGCCGTCGGCCTCGACGGTTGCACCGGTCAGTTCCCCGCTCGGCGACTTCGTTAGCGCAACCACCCTCGCGCGGTTCGCTACCGCCGCTCCGTAGTCGACCGCCGTCTGAGCGAGTGTCAACGTGAGTCGGGCATCGTCGGCACGGGCGTCGTAGTAGAGATAGCCCGAGGCCAGTCGATCCGCCCGCAGAGTTGGCATCAGGGCCGCTGCCTCTGCGCTGTCGATTCGTTTGTGGCGCTTTCCGATGCGCAGCCCTCCAGTCAGGTCGTAACCCCACATGGCACCGCCGAGAGCGCGGGCAACACGGCGCGGCATGACCCCGCCCTTGGTGAGAATGGGGATGAGAAACGGAAGCGTTTCAACCAGATGAGGAGCATTGGCCAATAGAATCTGTCGCTCCGCGAGCGCTTCGTAGACCAGGCCGACCTCACCCTGCTGGAGATAACGGAGTCCGCCGTGGATGAGTTTTGACGACTTCGATGAGGTCCCCGAAGCAAAGTCGGCGGATTCCACGAGGCCGACCCGATAGCCACGCGACGCAGCGTCGAGCGCAGCACCACACCCGGTGACACCACCCCCGATGACCAAGACGTCGAAGCACTCCGACCTCAATCGTGCCAGGTTCGTCTGGCGGTCAAAGGTCGGTGATTCCACCGGCGAGGGAGGGGCGCTGCGCAAAAGAGCCACCCGTCGTTTGATCGAATCCATCATCGGTCACAGCCTAGGGCGGGGTCATCGTCGCTACCGCTAGGGTGTGGCGATCATGCAGGAGGGGTAGTGCGGTTCATCATCCATGTCGGGTTTCCGAAGACCGGGTCCACCACGATTCAAACCGCCCTCTTCAACAACCGAGCGCGGCTAAGGGCTCTAGACATCCTTTACCCGCAGTCGGTGAACCAGTGGGCAATGCATCATCCCCTCGCCCGCTTCGCAGAACCCGACGACCGATTGTCGATCGGCCGATTTCCGTGGATCGAACGGCGCCCCGACTCAGATTTGGCCGAAGCGCTAGGCGCTGAGGTTGAGGCTGCCGACTGGTCGACGGTGATTCTGTCCTCCGAGGCGTTCGTCACGATGGCTTCGCCTGAGGCACTCATCTCGCTCGTCTCCCGTTGGGCGACGTCGATCGAGGTGCTGGTGTTTGTGCGACGTCAGGACTCACAGGCGGAATCGGCCTTCGCCCAGGGCCTCAAGACCGGCGCGATGAGTGGCGATGGGACCGAATATCTCGCCAAGGTGTTGAAGAACCGGTCGCTCGATTACAACGATCTGCTGACGTGCTGGTGGGACCTCGTCGACGACAAGATCCAAGTTGTGCCCCTCGAACCGGATGTCCGATCGGTCGACGTGATCGACGTGATCCGCGAGGTATGCGGAGTTAGGGGCCCGCTCGAACTCACCGATTCGCGCAACGTACGCATGAACCGTGATGCCACCGAGCTTCTGCGGTCAATCCCCGCCGAGCACCGCGTCGGACCCAAGCAACGTCCACTACTGCGGGCGTTGGGAGCATGGTCGGCCGAGAACCCCGAACCGCCGGGCTGGGAACACCTTTTCAGCTATGAACAGCGCCTCGACGTTTACACCCAGCACCGCGAGTCGAACGCTGCGCTTGCCGCTCGCTGCGGGCTCGACGAACTCTTCGTCGGTGCACCGCAACCAGCGGCGAACGAATATCCAGGTTTTACGATCGAGCGAGCTGCCGGGATCGCCCATTGGCTACTAGAACATGGCGCCGCCGCCGATACATGGCCAGAGAGGCGGTTGGTGAAAGAAACACCACGCCCGCAACCGGATCCCGAGCCCGTACCTGCGCGGACCGGCCTTGGGATTCGCGCCCGCCGAGCCTGGAAGGCGTTCACTGAACCCATCTAAGCGCGCCGTTCGATATCCTTGGCGGTGACGGCGACCGAACACGGAGAAGGAATGCCTGCAATGCTCGCTCAGCGACCTGAGTCTGTCTCGCAACCATCCGACACAGCTCCAGCGGAACGGCCGCTGCTGCGCGGCGTCTCGCACCAGTGGGCGTTCGTCGTGATGTTGACGCTCGCGCCGATCGTGCTCGTGATCAGTCCGGGCATCGCTCCTCGTTTCGTCATGGCCACCTACATGGTCGGCCTGGTAGGTCTCTTCGGCATCAGCGCTCTCTATCACCGTCACCATTGGGGCGAACGCGGCAAGGCCATCATGAGACGGCTCGACCACTCGATGATTTTCGTGGCGATTGCGGCTACCTATACCCCGATCGCCATATTCGTATTGCCAGGCACCACGGGTCTGGCTGTTCTCGTCGTCGTGTGGTTAGGAGCGGCGGCCGGCATCGCTAGTCGGCTCCTGGTCTCACACGCCCCCTACTGGGTCATCGCCGTGCCCTATGTCGCCGTCGGCTGGGCCTGTGTCGCGGTAGGTCCGTCGCTGTGGCATCACATGGGCGTAGCTGGCATGGTCTTGTTGATCGTCGGCGGCGTGCTCTACACGGTCGGTGCTGCGATCTACGCCACGCGGCGCCCAAATCCGTGGCCTTCGATTTTTGGTTACCACGAGATCTTTCATCTCTTCGTCATCGCCGGTGCAGCACTACATTGTGTGGCGATCGTCTTCTTTGCACTACCGCAGGCAAGCTGAGCGCCAGCCAAGATGCCGCCGTGGCCGCCGGGCGTCGGATAACCTCGCAGAATGTCCACCGCTGTCGAATCACCAGCCATCGGAGACGATGCGAGGGTCCGGCCGCTCAACCTTCTGTTCGTGCTGACCGATCAATGGCGCTTCAGCGCATTCGGCCACGGCAGTGACGAGATCGTGCGAACACCACACATAGACGATCTCGCTGCCTCAGGCGTGCTTTGCACGAGCGGATACTCGGCCAATCCCTTGTGCACACCGAACCGAGCCTCAATCCTAACCGGCCGTTACGCACACCAACACGGTCTCACGACCAACGACCTGATGCTCCCTCCTCAAGAGGTCTGCTGGCCTCAATCGTTTCGCGACTCTGGGTACGCGACCCACTACATCGGCAAATGGCACATCGACGGGCCGGAGAAGCCGGGATTCGTCCCTCCCGGATGGCGCCGTCGTGGATTCGACACGTTCGAAGGGTTCAACCGCGGCCACTTCTATCACCGACAGTCGGGCTACACCGACG
>JADFOM010000304.1 GCA_022562835.1 Acidobacteriota bacterium
GAGTCACCGTGCAACACGCCCGCGCCGCATCTGGTACCAAGGCGCTTCGTTATGGTCGAGATGAGCACTATGACGTTGCTAGCGCATTCATCAAGGCGATTCGTGGCAGCGACGTTGATGCAACGCTGTATTGGTTGGCCCGCATGCTCGCGGCCGGCGACGACGCAAAATTCATCGCCCGGCGCCTCGTGATTTCGGCATCCGAAGACATCGGACTCGCCGACTCGAACGCATTGCTGGTCGCGGATGCCGCGGCACGTGCCGTCGAGTTCGTGGGCCTTCCGGAGGCGCGCATCAACCTCGCACATGCAGCGGTGTATCTGGCTACCGCGGCCAAATCGAATTCGGCCTATGTGGCGCTTGGAGCCGCTCAACAGTCGGTACAACGACCCGGTGCCGGTCAGGTCCCCACACATCTGCGCGACGCGAGCCACTCCGGTGCCCGAAAGATTGGCCATGGCGAGGGGTACCGCTATCCGCACGACTACCCCAACGGGTACGTCGATCAGGATTACCGACCCGTTGAGGTCGCTGATGAGGTGTATTACGAGCCGTCCAACAACGGTGCCGAAGGCCCTCGTGCACAGGCCTGGCGGCTCCGAAGCGGCACCCAACCCGATGATACGGCCGCGGGCAACTAACGTGGCAAGCGTGTCACTACGCACCGATGGCTGCCCCTTGCTGTTTTACCCTCGATCCGCGGGCCCGCAACGATGACCGCAGCTGACCTTGTCGCCGTCCTCGTCGGAGTAGTCGCTTTGGTCGCAGTGGTCGTCCTAACGGTTGCGGGGATTTCGCTGTGGCGCACGATGCGCGAGCTGCGCCTCGTCGTCGACGAACTCCGCGCTGAAGCCGTGCCGACCGTTTCGGCGCTACGCGACACCGTCGAGACAGCCAACCAGGAACTCGATCGCGTCGACAGCCTGTTGGAGTCAGCGGAGCGCATCACCACGACCGTCGACTCCGCTAGCCGTCTGACCTTCAGGGCGCTCTCGCCGCCGATCATCAAGACCATGTCGTTCTTTGCCGGAACACGACGTGCTGGAGCGCGTCTGCGGAGCAGGCGCAGCGGCGAACTTATCGATACCCACGGGCGCCGCGCCAGTACCGCGCCGCTCGACCCGGCCACTTCACGTCGGGTTGAGTAGTAAGCGACACCAACGGGCGCGAAGCCCGCGAAAATACGGAGGAATCGTGTTCAAACGAACATTCTGGACCGCAGTCGGATACAGCGCCGGAATCGGCTCGTCGATCTATGTGCAGAGACGGGTTCGCCGTACGGTCCAGCGATACACACCCGAACACGTGCGCATTCAGGCGTCGACCACGACCAGACGAGCCGTCTTTGGCGCCAAACAAGTCGGCCGAACGGTGTCGGATGCATACCGCGAGGGTCGACATGCGATGACCCAAAGCAACGCAGAGCTGCAACGAGAATTTCCACAAGCACAGAGCCCGGGTACTCATCCCCAGCGCACAGCCCCGCGCGGTCGCATTATCCGAACGTGACCGCGCAACGATTTACGGCGCCAGCGGCTGGCGCGCACCAGTAGTATGGCGTAGTGATGAACGCGAGCCAGCTGCGCCGATCGTTCACCGAGTTCTTCGTCGAACGCGGTCACACATCGGTGCCATCCTCGAGTCTGATTCCCCATGACGACACGCTGTTGTTCACCAACGCGGGGATGGTGCCTTTCAAGCCCTATTTCCAGGGCTTGGAGACACCACCGTGGCCAAGGGTGACAACCGTTCAGAAATGTGTTCGGGCGGGAGGCAAACACAATGACCTCGACGAGGTCGGGCGAACCTCACGCCATCTGACCTTCTTCGAGATGCTCGGCAACTTCAGTTTCGGCGACTATTTCAAGGCCGAAGCCATTCCTTACGCGTGGACCTTCTTCACCGAGGTGCTCGGCCTCGAAGCCGATCGACTGTGGGTCACCGTGCACGACACGGACGACGAGTCAGCGGCACTGTGGCAGGAGCTGGTTGGCATCGCGCCAGAGCGTATCCAGCGCCTCGACGAGGATAATTGGTGGCGGATGGCCGACACCGGCCCGAACGGTCCGTGTTCGGAGATATTCTTCGACAAGGGTGTCGAACACGGCATCGACGGAGGACCCGCACATGGTGGTGAGGAACGGTTCGTAGAGATCTGGAACCTGGTCTTCATGCAGTACGACCAGCAGCGCGACGGCTCTCAGGTCCCGCTGCCGGCGCCGAGCATCGACACCGGCGCTGGGCTCGAGCGAGTCGTCTCGGTGCTGCAGGGCGTCTCTTCGGTTTGGGAGATCGATGACTTCCAGCGGCTACTCAGCCATGCCAGCGAAGTAACGAAGGTCGCCGATGGTCTCGGCGACGCTTCCGACGTTTCCTTGCGGATTCTTGCCGATCACGCGCGTTCGTCGAGTTTCCTGATCGATGATGCGGTGTTTCCCTCCAATGAGGACCGCGGATACGCGCTGCGTCGCATCATCCGTCGGGCCATTCGCCACGCATACCTGCTGGGCGTCCAGACCCATGTCATGGCGCCACTGGTCGATGGCGTGATCGAGGTCATGGGTGCCGATTACCCATCGCTCATTGAGAACAAAGACTTCATCTGCGAGGTGCTGGACAGGGAAGAAGGCCGCTTCCGTCAGACCCTTGCGAGCGGATCGGCAATTCTCGAGACGGCGATCGATGATCTGGCTGCGGGCGAGACACTGTCGGGTTCGGTGGCGTTCGCATTACACGACACCTATGGATTTCCCCTCGAGGTCACCGAGGAGATCGCACGCGAACAGAACGTCGATCTCGACGTCGATGCCTTCGAGGCCGAGATGAAGCTCCAGCGAGAACGCGCACGCCAGGATCACGCTGCCAAGCAGTCGACGGGAGCCGACGACATAGCGGTCTTCCAACAGCTCCAGGCGACATCGGGCGACACCGAGTTCGTCGGTCGAGATGAGGCGGAGATCGAAGCGACGGTTCTAGCTGTGACCGTCGATTCCATAGTGCTTGACCGCACTCCTTTCTATGCGGAGTCGGGTGGTCAGATAGGCGACACCGGAATCATCGGCGACGATGGCGAGTCGGTCGATATTCTTGACACGCAGGCGGTCGCCGGTGGCATCGTGCGCCACGTCGTGGCCGACCCAGGCGAGATAGCTGTAGGTCAGGTCGTCACTGCGTCGATCGACGCTCCTCGCCGCGCCGCAATCGCTCGACACCACACAGCTACTCACCTCTTGCATTGGGCGCTTCGACAGGTCCTCGGCGATCACGTTAAGCAGCAAGGCTCGTGGGTTGGTCCGGACCGGCTGCGCTTCGACTTCAGCCATTATGAGGCACTCACAAATGAGCAGGTCTCCGAGATCGAGGACCTGGTGAACGCCGAGTTGTTGACGAACGCCGAGGTCAACAACTTCGAAACAACGATCGAGGACGCAACGCAGCGGGGAGCGATCGCT
>JADFOM010000305.1 GCA_022562835.1 Acidobacteriota bacterium
GATAGAGCACCGTCGATTGGCGGACCGTCCCGACCTGGTGCTCAGCCGCACCCTCGACGAAGACTATTACGCCGAGTGGACGAGTTACCTCAACGACACCTTCCCGCTGCGCGCGGCTTCGATCCGCGCCAACCTCCGTATCGATCAGGACATATTCGGGTCTTCGTCGGCAGACGTTTACGAGGGCGAGGAGGGCTGGCTTTACCTCGAACGCTCGTTTAGCCGCCCGTGTGAGGCGCCTCTGACCAGCGAGGAAGCTGTCGCGGCGCTCGGTGATGTCGCCGCCGAGATCGAGCAGCCACTGGCGGTCGCTATCGGTCCTTCGAAGTTCAGGATCGTCCCCGAGTTTCTAGGCGACGACGGCGAAGACAAATCGAAGTGCGCGCTCGATGCAGGCGTGGAGCTGACAGATGCCCTCGCGGTCGCGGACATAGACGGATACCTGGACATGTGGACGGTGCTCAGCGACCTTGGGTCGGGCGAAGATCTCTACTACCGGACCGACACCCACTGGCGCGACATCGGCGCGATGGCAATGCTGGAGGAGATCGCGTTGGAGTTGGGGCTCGACTGGGATGCTCTGGACGTGGTCTCCAAAGGAACGATTGGATGGGAAGGCGACCTCACTCGACTGCAGGGGACGCCCGCATCCGAGGACACCGAACGTCTAGTCGTCGAGAGAGACCGTGTCGAGGTGAAGCGGCTCGACGACGCCGACTATCTTGCGCATCGAGTCGTGCGATACGGGGCCACATCAACCGGCGAGGAGTCGCTCGCACCGGGCGAGACCTTGGTGATCCACGACTCCTTCTTTGCCCCTGGCAACCTTGAGCACGTCATGGCCTCGTTGGCTGCCTACAGCGAACAGACGACCTACCTGCACATCGACGGGCTCGCGCATGTCGATCTGGTGGAGTTGATCGGCTCGGCCGATCGCGTCGTTATCGAGGTCGTAGAACGCATCTTCGCCGGCCGGATGCAGGAGCTGGTAGATGCTGTGATCGTGACCGCGTCGAGCGGCGGATAGAGGCGCACGACACTTCGCTGGTGCCTCAAAGAGCGTAGGTTCTGAGGATGGAATCTCCAGAACCGAGTCACTCATTCGCGAGCGACAACAACAGTGGCGTGCACCCCGCTGTGATGGAGGCCCTCGAGCGTGTAAACGAAGGACATGTCCTGGCCTACGGCGAAGATCCTTATACGGCCACCGCCATCGACGCGTTTCGCGGGCTCTTCGCGGCCCCGGTCGAGGTCCTCTTCTGCTGGGGTGGGACCGGGGCCAATATCGTCGGTCTCCACTCGATCCTGCAATCGTTCCAAGCTGTCATCTGTGCCGCTTCGTCCCATATCAATGTCGACGAGTGCGGCGCGGCCGAATGGATGCTCGGTACCAAACTGATAGACCTCGAGGCACCGCACGGCAAACTCACCCCCAGCCAGGTCGAGGACCAGATGTACGTTCTCGGCGACGAGCACCACGTACAGCCCGGAGCGCTGAGCGTGACCCAGTCGACCGAGAGCGGCACGCTCTACACACTTGACGAACTCGGCGAGTTGGCTGAGATGGCTCACCGTTTCGGCCTCAAGGTGCACCTCGACGGAGCACGGCTTGCCAACGCTTGTGCCGCAGAGGTCATGCGCCCCGAGGACCTGCTCGACGCAGGCATTGACGTGCTGACGTTCGGCGGCACCAAGAACGGAGCCATGTACGGCGAGGCTGTTGTTTTTCTCGACCCGTCGCTTGCCGAAAGGGCCCGTTTCCTGCGCAAACAAAACGCTCAACTTCCGTCAAAGATGCGCTACATCGCCACTCAGTTTGGTGCATTGTTCGAGAACGACCTGTGGCTCGACAACGCGCGAACAGCCAACACCATGGCCAGCCGTCTCGGCAAGGCAGTGGCGAGCCTCGATGGTGTCGTGCTGGCCAGTCCACCGCAGGTGAACGCACTCTTCGCGCGACTCGATCGACGCGCAATCGACGCACTTCAGTCCTGGTCCTACTTCTATGACTGGGATCAGAGCCGGAACGAGGTTCGCTGGATGTGCAGCTTCGACACCACGAACCAGGACATCGACCGATTTGTTGCAGGTGTGGCCGAAGCGCTGGCGCTAGCGCCCTAGTCTTCTTACCGTTCCGAGAAGGCGCTTCATCGAAACGTCGTCGTCGATGCGTCCACCGGTCATGGCGCAACGTCCACCAGGCCGGCCTCACGCGCCGTGAGAGCTCTATAGGCGAGGGGATCGCGTGCGTTTAGCGCCTCGGGCGTGCAAGTACGCCACACCCCCAACAGAGCGAGGCACGCCTCGTCGTCCTCGTACTCGCCCAACAGCGTCATGTGCACATGGAAGAAGTACTCGATGAGCTGGCAGCGATACGCGCATCCCTCGCGCGACTGCGTGTACCACGCATGAGCGGGATAGGTCTCAGGTACTTCGTCGAATTGTCCGCCCCTCGCCTGATCCATTGCATAGGCCAGGTCAGAGCCAACCCTGATCCCGTATAGGGAGTCGAAGACCTTGGACCAACCATGTCGGTAGATGAGCGCATCGATGTGGCGCATCGTCTTCATCCGATCCGCTGACGCGACGCCGCCCAATACGAGCGTTGCACTCGCAGGGTCGTATTCGGAAATGAATCGATCCGACAGCGTCACGAGGACCGTCACAGCGTCGCCTGTCAGCTCGGCCTCGACCAGCGGCGCATCAGCTCTCTCATTTCCGTCAGCGTCGAGCAGGCCCCGAAGCATCTCGGTGACCGTCTCAAGTTCGCCATTAGGCGCATCGTTGGACGCAACGTGAACGCCAAACACCTCGATTTCGGTGGCTGCCATGACGTCGTGCGGGTCTATTGGATCGTTCTCGGCAGCTGAGCCGTCCCCCCCGCAGCCGCTTAACACGACGAGAACACCGACCTGTAGAGCGACAAGACGGAGCCACGGCATTTGCACAGGGGCGAGCGTAGAACAGGTTGAGCCGCCAGCGGGTGCCGCGCGTCGAGGTCACGGGACTGAACTATCGAGTCAGGTGACACTAGAGTGCGATGCCTGGACACTCGCTATCTTCCCACCCGCTCCGGCGGAAGCGCCGGCCCCAAGCGGTGGTTGAGCATGCGTAAGATTGCCGTGCTCTCGGTCGTAGCCTTGCTGATACTGCTCGCCTACTTCGGCTCACGCGACGAGGGCGAGGGCGAGGGCGAGGGCGAGACCTCGAGCATTGTCGACAATGCTGAACTGGCCTTGACCCGAGCAGGATTCATAGAAATCTCTGTCAGCGACGAGGATGGCGTCGTGATACTCGCGGGGACCGTCGAGACCGAATCCGAGCAATTCGCGGTCGGACGGGTTGCGCGGTCTGTGGCCGACGTGGTCGACATCGACAACCGTGTGACCGCAGCGGAAGCCAAGCCCGACGAGACGCCAGCGGGCGCCGCTACCGCACCAGCGCTCGAACTA
>JADFOM010000306.1 GCA_022562835.1 Acidobacteriota bacterium
CGACCCGACTCCGCTGCGTACGTGGGGCGACGCACTGCTCGGAGGTCACTTGGCAGGTCGCTACGACGCCCTTGGCGAGATGGTCGTAGAGCGCTCGCTGTACCTCGACGCCCGCCAGGTCGATTGGGCAACGGGGTCCGCGATGGCAATCTCGGCCGACTGTCGCAGTGCCGTCGGCCAATGGAACGAGGACTACTTCCTTTACTCGGAAGAAACCGAATACATGGCTCGGGCTCGCGACCTTGGATTCGTCGTCCGCTACGACCCGTCGATCGAGATCACACACGTCGGCGGAGAGATGCGCAGCTCGCCCGCGTTGTATGCGCTCGGAATCCGCAACCGGGTGCGCTACGCGCGCCGCCGTCAGGGACGTTTCGCCGCCGTGGTCACCGCGGTGGGCCTCATGTTGGGAGAGCTCGTTCGTTACCGCAGAGACCCGAAGCTGCACGGATTGGCGCTCAAATCCCTCTGGCGACCGCAGACCGCTGCTGTAGAGGCTGTACGTAACCCGGTGGGGCGTTCGCAAGCGTGAACAACTCATCGAGCTAAGAAGTTGTCCAATTCGCGCCGATAGGACTCTGTGAGCACGACAACACCTGAGTGGGGCACGACGTTGTTCGAGGGTGAACAACTCCGCGATGAAATCCAGGTGCTGCTGGATAGCGCCTGTCCGGATCGTGCCCTTCTCTCAAGCGTCGGAGGAGCCCTTAGGGCCTCGGTCGATGACCCGTCGTCTGAGTATCACCGTTACATCGATCCCGACGCGTTTTGGTATGGGGTGGCGTGGCCGCGCTGCGAGGCGACTACACAGAGATGTGCGACGTTGGTCGACCAGTGGGCTCAGGATGTCGGCAAGGAGATTGAGGTTCAGGAACAGGTGTTGGCCGATCGAGCGTCGATTGTCGGGTTCGAGGCTGTTGGGGGCGAGGTCGGGCGCTCCGAACTCGTCGACGAGGTGGTGACTCGCTGCGAGGCCTTGCACGAGGCGATCGAAGCGGCGGGGGCTTTCGATCTCAACACGGTCGCAGTCGACCGCATCGCCGCGCAATTCGACCAATATCTAACCCGCGATGGCGGTGCCGGAGCTGAGGATTTACGCAGCACCCTGCCATGGCGCCATCAGGAGCTGTTGATACTGGCGCACCGACAGGCCGCCGAGATCATCGGGCAGCGCCGCGATCAACACCTCGTCGCGCTGGTTGCGCGGATCATGCCGATCGGAGAGGCCGCGGTCGAGGTGTTCGACGCCGCAATGGAGCGTTCGGGCAGTGTGCCTAGTCAGCTGTAACTAACAGCGCTGTAGGCGTTGATCTTGTCGAGCTGATGGTGAGCGTCGACGAGTCGGACAGTGCCCGAACGGCTTCGGGTCACCAGTGACTGAGTTTTCGCTCCGTAGCTGTCGTAGCGCACACCCTTGAGGAGGTCGCCTTCGGTAATGCCCGTTGCCGCGAAGAAACAGTTGTCGGAACGGACCAGGTCGTCCGCGGTCAGCACCTGATCGAGGTCATAGCCCGCGTCGAGAGCGGCTATTCGCTCCACCTCGTTTCGCGGCCACAGACGACCGAGCATCGCACCGTCCATGCACTTGAGTGCCGCCGCGGTGATGATGCCTTCGGGTGTGCCGCCGATGCCGAAGAGAATGTCTGCACCCGCGTCGGGCCATGCGGTCGAGATAGCGCCGGCCACATCTCCATCGGGGATCAGCCGGATCCTGGCGCCTGCCTCGCGTACCTCAGCGATGAGTTTGGAGTGCCGATCTCGGTCGAGAATGACAGCGGTGACATCAGAGACCTTCTCTCCCTTCGCCTTGGCAACCGCCTTGAGGTTGTCGGTCGGCGATGCCTCGAGGTCGATGACGTCCGCACAGTCGCGGCCGACTGCAATCTTTTCCATGTAGACGCAGGGGCCAGGGTCGAACATCGTGCCGCGCTCAGACACCGCGATGACCGAGAGTGCGTTACCGCGACCGAGCGAGGTAAGCGTCGTGCCGTCGATCGGATCAACCGCGATATCGGTCGCTGGCGAAGTTCCGTTACCGATCCTCTCACCGTTGTACAACATCGGTGCTTCGTCCTTTTCGCCCTCGCCGATCACGACGACGCCGTCCATGGGAACCGATTGAAGAACGACCCGCATTGCATCGACGGCCGCGCCGTCCGCGCCCTCCTTGTCGCCTCGCCCCATCCAGCGTGATGCAGCGAGCGCCGCTGCTTCGGTTACACGGACCATCTCGAGGGCGAGGTTGCGATCTGGGGTCTCAGCGTTTGTACGGCTCATCTAACCGAGCGTACAGAAGACCGCACCGAGGTGTTCTATCCGGCCCTGCGTCTGCAACGATGTCGTATGGCCTGGTGTTTTCAATGTGCGCGCTCCTATGTCGACGGCGAGACCGAATGTGTCGAGTGCGCCGTTGGACTGGTCGATCGTGAACCCATGCAGATCGAGGTGCTCGGTGCCGGGGGTGTTGATCTGATCGCCTACGAGTTGCAGGAATGGAACCCCGATGTGCGGCTGCGGCTCGAAGTGACGCTCAGCCAGATTCAAATCGTGCATCGGTGGGATGGAGCGAGTCTCATGATCCGCGACGAACACGAGGGACAGGTCGACGAGATCATCGATGAGATGGAACGGGCCTATCTTCCTACGCTCGATCCCGAACTTGACCACGTTGCCTTCGACTTCAAGGGCTGGAGCGACTCTCTACGCGACCAAGTGTCGGCCCGGCTGGGTCTCGACTCGATAACCCACGAGTTCGACACCGAGGGCGATCTCGTGGTCCATGCTGAGGACACCGACACGGTCGACGATCTAATCGAAGAATTTCGCACCGAGCTGCTGGCTGAACAACGCGTCGACGGGACAGATGTGCTCGAAGGCCTCGAGGTAGCCGACCTGCTCGCGGAAGTCTTCATCGGTGCACAGCGGCTGGCAAAGAATCCCAACGATCACAGCGCTGTGCTCACCAGTGTCGATGCGATCAAACGGTTGATGAACACGAGGTGTCCATTCGGTTTCGCGGCGGTCGACTGGTTCGCAATTCGTGACGATGCTGATGCGGTCACGAGCATTCTCGAAGCTGACGGAGACGATGACGAACTAGCCGACGTGGCGGCCGCGCTGCGAGATCGACTACGTCCTGTGGTCTAGTTGTATGGATCTGACAACAAGAAGGTCGATGTGGCTACGAGAAAGAGGAGGATGACGTGCTCGCGGAACTGAACTTTTTTCATTCGCGACCGATCGCCCCCACCCGGCGCATCGCGCTAGCCGACTCGACCCTGCCGGGCGCAGCTGGGGTTCTACTGCTCGCCGCTATCGCCAGCCGCTACGGTCGATTGCTGAGCCTTGACGACGAAATCGCGGTCGAGAGTTTGCTCGCTTCAGCGGTCGCCGACGCGCCCGTATCGCAGCCTCAGATGCGCCATCGTCTTCAGA
>JADFOM010000023.1:0-5915 GCA_022562835.1 Acidobacteriota bacterium
GAGCTTGATCGTGCGGGCTTGGGCCCGCGCTCAGGCTCCTCGGCGGCGGAGCCCCTGCGGCCATTTGTGGGGGGCAGTGCCCCCACACCCCACGTAGCGGGCGACGCTGCGCTTGCCCGCCCACGCGATGGCCGCAGCGAGTGTCTGCGCATGAGAGCCCGATAGGGCTCGAACTCGCAGCGAGTGTCTGCGCATGAGCGATACCGAAGGTGTCGCGAACTAGCAGCGAGTTATCGAACCCTGCGAGCGTCTTCCACAAGGTTGATTTCGTAGAGCACCTGATCGAGCGCATCGGCAGCTTCGATGCCTCCGAAGCGCTGAGGCGTCTGTTCGGTGATGCAGCTCACCAACGGTGAGAGTTGCATCCACGATGCTGGATGACAGAACTGTACGACCGAGAGGCGACCGCCGACCGGGGCCGGGGCGGCGCTGACACCGTGGCTGCCGCAGGGTGTTGATAATGACGTGACCGTCCGGGGGTGCGGCATCGATCCAGCCGTCGTCTGTCTGCACCTGCAAGCCACGAGCCGTGGCGCGCGGTAGCGCCGTGATGAGGTTGATGTCGCCGTGTTCGCCGGCCCAGATGTGTTCGCCGGATGGAGCATCGGACATTGCGGGGTAACGGATTGCCCGCGTCAGTGTTGGGCCGTCGGCGGTCAGGTCATCGAAGAACTCCTCGTGTGCCCCTAGACCGACGGCGATGATGCGCAAGAAGCGGCGTTGGACCGCCAGCACCCGCTCGTGGAAGCTCGTGAGCACCGTCGACATTCCGGCGACGAAGTCATCCCCGAACACAGGAGTGTTGTAGAGGTGTGGGTAGCGCCGCCGCAACGGGTGCCCCTCGGCCAGTTCAGCGTTCCAGTTGAGCATCTCCTTGAAGTCCGGCACATCGGAACTTGCCGCGGTCTCGACCAACAGGCCCGTGTAGCCAACCTGACCGTGTGAACCCGGCACGACCAGTGATTCCTTCTCCTCAACGCCTAGCCCGAAGAACTCAGCCAACATCTCGTAGGTCTCGTCCAACATCGATTCGGACAGGTCGTGGGCCGTGAACACGAATCCGGTTCGAAGGCTGCGCATGACACCATCGACGACCGCCGCGCGTTGGGTCTTGGAGCCCGTTTCGAATGCGAGAAGGTCTACGTCGAGTATCTGATCGCTCACCTCGCCGACGCTACCGCGCCGTCGGCGCTACAGCGAGAGCAAGCCGTCGACGGATCGGTGCGCCGTGACGCCGACGAGATCTTCGCTCATCAGCGCCTCGAATGTCGTCTGATCCGTTGTCGTCGCCCAGCCGCGTGAACCGTCGTCGTCGAGCAGCGCCGCCACTGCATTGGTTGGGCCGTCGCGGTCGTGCAGCACCGAGTAGGCCTCTAGCCTGAACGGCCCCGCAGCGTCACGTTGCTGTGCCGTCCGGTCGCCCGAGGTGTCAACGTCGTCGGCCACATCGATCACGGCGAAATGGTCGGGAGGGGTCGTCGAGTATGCGCCGACCGAGTGCTTCGTGATGAGACCGCCGTTGCCGTGAATCATCCCAAAGACGCCAGGTTCGCTGCGCAGACCGTCAACGAGGCTGGCGATTGCATGTGTGACGGTGTTGTTCAACGGACCGCCTCCGAAGTGCAAACCTCCGGTCATGGTGAGTTTGCGGCCTTCATCGATTCCAAAGATCTCGCTGCTGAGAGAGACGACCGAGGGAAAACATGAATAGAGGTCCAGCAGATCTATGTCGCACATGGCGGGAAGTGGTTCGTCAGCCCAGCGCCGGGCGATAGCTCGCAATGCCGGGGAGTCGTCGAAGCGAACCCGCTGGGTCACCGAGGGCGTGTCCTCCGCCTCGATTATGCGGTGCGGATACACACGTAGCGCCGTATCGATACCCAACTCATCAGCACTGGAGTCGGGCATGAGGACGACGGCGGCGCCCATGTCGACGGTGGGTTCGGCGCACATCGAGCGGGTGTATGGGTATGCGACGAGCCGATTCTTTTGTGACGCTGTGGCGATCTCGGAGGCATCGAGGGCATTTCGGTGCCAGGCGAAGGGGTTTTCGGCGGCAATTGCGCTCATGTTTGCGCACATCTGGGCGATTCGAGAGAGGTGAGCATCGACCGACTCCGCGCGCGCGTGGCGAATTGCTACCTCGAAGATGGCGTAGGTCAGCACCGGCATGATGAGGCCGAGCTCGGTCTCGTAGTCGGTCGTGATATCGATCTTGGGTTTGAAACGTTCATCGGGCATGGCGCCGTGCTGCTCCGTGATTGCCATGTCGGCACCCTCGGCTCGCAACCTGCGTCGAGTTGCGACGGCCTCAGCGCCGACGATGACAGCGACGTCGAGCTCGCCGGAGGCTATTCGCTGAGCGAAATGACCGACCAACGACTGCGGTGTCTGTCCGCCGAAACCACTCAGAAGCGTTCGTGCGTTAGAGGCGCCGAGGCGATCGGCGACCAAACGCGCGGGGTCGGTGTATTCCCAAAGACCGCCGACCGTGCCAATGATGTCGATCTTTCGTGGGTCGATGGCGACGTTGGAGTCAGCCAGGGCTATCGCCGTGGCCTCGACCATCTGATCTATCGGTTCTGCGACCTCGCAGGATCGGTCGACGGTCTGTCCCACACCGACGATGGTTGGCAGCGTGGTCCGGCTCTTGCTCATGGGTCGCAACGGTATCGGGCACGATGAGACGTCGAGTTGTCGCCCTCCTCGCTGCATTGTTGACGCTGGCAACCGCCTGCGCTGGTTCGGTTCCACCATCTCCTTTGAGCGCCGCGCCACCGCTGGCGGCAGTGGTCGAGGGAAGTTCCGTGATCGCGGTGCTAGCGCCGTCCGCGACCGGGATTGCGGGTGCTGCGAAGAGGACCGTGACATCATTGCGTTCCGAGGGCATCCCGATCGCTCGCAGTCTCGGTGTCGTCGATGCCGAACCGGGCGTGGACCTGTCCGAGACGCTGGCCGTCATAGGTCGGCTGCTCGATCAGGATCCGGTTCTGCTGATCGTCGGGTGTGACCGCGAGGCTGCCCTGGCCGCCACCCGTCTGGCGGCTGAACGTGACGTGCTCGTCATGTCACCGTGTGTCACGGCGCTTCAGTTCAGCGATGAGAGACACGTCGGGTACTCGTTGAGCGCCCCGAATCGCCCGCAGGGTGAACTCCTGGCCGATGAGGCTCTTGCCAGAGACTACAAGTCGGCGGTTGTAGTCTCGGCGGTGCATTCGGTCGATGCCTACGCACAGTGCAAGGCGTTTGCCGACCGATTCGTGAGCGCTGGCGGCGAGCTCTACGCCGAACTCGACGTCGATGACCTCGCCGCGGGGGATTCGTGGCCGCTAGAGCGCCGCGCCGATGTTGTCGTGAACTGCGTCGAGCAGGCTGACGCTGTCTCGTCGGCATCTACGATTCGGAACCTCTATGACGGGCCGATCCTTGCGGGGTCCGCCTGGCTGGAACTGGCTGGAGATGAGGAGCTCGGCGACCTGACGGTGGCCGCCAACCTGGCAACAACCGGTCGCTGGACGCTCGGTGTCGCGACGAGAGCTCTGGTGGAGATCTTCGGCGCGGTGGCGCAGGACGCTCATACGTTCGATGCTGGCAAGCTGTCGGTCGGCATCGAGACGACCTCCGTCTTTGAAACCTCAGTCGGTCGTGTGCGGTTCGAAGAACGACGCAACGTGACGCCCATTCGTCTTCTACGCAGTGGGGAAGCTGCGAGCGATCAATAGTGAGCATCGAGGTCGACGGTCCCGATGAGGGGGTCGCCGCGCAGCCAGCGCGCAACGTTGGCTTCGACCCGACCAGCCAAAAGCTCAAGACCCATCTGAGGAGTATTGCCGACGTGTGGCGTGATGATCGCGTTTTCGAGGGTCCAGAGGCGATGGCTTGTCGGAAGTGGCTCGGGGTCGGTGACGTCGAGTGCCGCACCCGCTATCGCCTTGGTTTCGAGCGCGTCGAGCAACGCGTCTGTATCGATGATCGCCCCGCGTGCGACGTTGACGATCCATGTGTCGGGGCTCATCGCCGATAGTGCCTCTGCGTCGATCAGATGCCTTGTCTTTTCGGTGAGCGCGGCGGCCACGAAAACGATCCGGGCGCCGCGGACCGCGATGGAGATTTCCTCTGGAGCGAACACTCGATCGGCGCCGGCTATGGGCTCGGGGCGGCGTCGAACGACCGTGATGTCGACCCCGAACGGGCTCAGAAGTCGAATCAAGGAACTCGCGATGCCGCCAGCACCGACGATGGTCACTCGGCTGTTGAGGAGGTTCGTACCGATCGGAGCAGTCCAGGACGTCGCAGCGTGGTACGCGGCGACGTTTCGTAGTGCGCAAAGAGCTAAAGCGAGCGCGTGTTCTGCAACGGGTTCGGCGTACACACCCTTGCCGCACGTCCAGACATACTGGTCACTGAGGTGCTCGTCGAATGGTTCGATCCCTGCGTAGGGGAGTTGCACCCATTCGAGCGACGGCATGGTGGACGCAACCGATCGGAACGCTGAAGGCGCCGCTGGGTCGGCCCAGATGAGTCCGCTCGCGGTGTCGGAATCGGTAGCGATTACGCCGCCGCCGCGTAACACCGCGGAGCTGAGGGCGCGATGCATGTCCGGACGTGTGGTCGGGGCGACAGCGATCGATGATCGACTCATTGCGCTACTTTCGCAGACCCCGCCGAGCGGCGAGTGGATCGATTGGTACGTTAAGCCTGCAGTTCCGCCTCGCTCAACCGATGGAAATCAGTATGCGTTCCGATTCGAACAAGCAGTCGATTTCCTCGGCCGTTATTGCCGCGGTCATTGCGATCTTCTGCGGCTTGGCGATCGGCGGTGCAGCCTGGCTCGTGTTCGACGACGATGAGGTCAGCCTGACGGACACATCTGTCGAGGAAGCGCCCCCGGAGGACGAAGCGCTCGACGAGGAAGAAGCGCTCGACGAGGAAGGAGCGCTCGAGGACGAAGGAGCGCTCGAACAGGATGAACGTGTCGGAGCTGTTCCGCTCGAGACTGTGATTGATGAAATGATCGCGTTCGTCGAGAGTGAGCGAGGTCTCGAGTTCATCGAGACTCCGGTTGTGCAGACCATGCAGGAGGATGCCTTCGTCGCTCAACTCATCGAGGCTCAGAATGAGGACCTGGCGGAGCACGCTGAGGAACAGGCCCTGTTCACTCGCCTCTATCACCTTTTCGGCTTTCTTCCTGAGGGCGTGACTTTGAACGATGCGTCGAACGCCCTCGGTACCGACGGAGTGCTTGGCTACTACGAGACCGAGGATGACGAGCTCTATGTTCGAGGCACCGACGTGACACCGTTCATTCGATCCGTAATCGTTCACGAGCTCGTTCATGCGCTGGACGATCAGCACTTCGAATTGTTCCGACCTGAATACGACGATCGTCTCGACGAGATCGGATTCGGTTTTGCAGCGCTCGTCGAAGGCAACGCTCGGCGGGTCGAGAACGCGTACGTCGCTGGGTACTCCGAGGACGAGGTCGAAGCGTACTTCTCCGAACAGCTCGGGTTCTCGTATGACCTTTCGGTGTTGACCCAGGAATATCTCGAACTTCAGCTAGCGCCATATACAGCCGGTGAACCGTACGTGTCCGAGATCCTCGCCGACGGTGGACAAGAGGAACTCGACCAAACCTTCGATTCGCCGGCCTCCTCTTCGCGTGCGGTGCTGCATCCCGAGCGCAGAGACGATCCACCCTTCGAGCCCGAGCCGCCGAGCGCGGACGGCGAGGTGATCGAGGAAGGGGTCGTCGGCGAGGTGTTCCTCCAGATCATGCTGGCTTCGGCGGTAGGTTCCGACGAGGCGTCTGATGCTGCGGACAACCTGGCCGGTGACTGGTTCGTTGTCTGGGAAGAGAGCGACGAGTTGTGCTTTCGAGCGGTGTTGAGGACATCCTTGACCTGCGTGTGCTC
>JADFOM010000023.1:5925-16081 GCA_022562835.1 Acidobacteriota bacterium
CGCTCTCGTCTCCAACGCCGGTTTCACGAGGGCACCATCCTTGCGCTGGCTCCTCGACTACCACGGCCTGAGGTCACACCTCGACCTGCTCGTCTTCTCAGACGAAGTGCTCATCGCCAAGCCCAACGAGCTGATCTTTCGCCAGGTATTGGCGGCCCTTGGCCTTGACGCCGAGGCAGCGGTGTTCGTCGGCGACTCGGGCGATGACACCCGGAAGCTCTTCGACGCCCTCTCGCGCTGGACGGATCAGCATGGCGGCGAGGTTGTTCTCGATGGTGAGCAGAGCCCGCTGCTGACCCTCTGCGGCTAGCGGTGCGGTCAGTTCTGCAGCGGGAGAGCAGTCTCGGCGAGCTCGCCCAAGTGATGGTCCCAGTCGCTGGGTGCGTCGAGACCGAACACGACGAATTTCGAAGCTCCGATCGAGACATGATCACCGATTAGGCGGACCAGATCGGCTGGTGAGCGCGCCACGATGTCGTCGAGCGCAGCGTCCGGGTGGCGTGTCCTGACGAGCGTGTTGAGCTGTTCGGGTACCTCGCCGTGCAGGTAGGGGATGAGTACCCCAAAGTGTTCGTCGTCGATCTCTCGACCAGCGTCGGCGGCAGCCTGATTCACGATCGCAATTCCGGACTCGACAGCCGCTGGCGGTGAGAACGACGGCAGCCAGCCATCGCTCAGACGTCCGGCGCGTCGCAATTCGGGCTCCGAAGCGCCTCCCATCCAGACCTCGAAGGGGTCCTGCGCCGGTGTGGGGAGGACGCGGACGTCATCGAGCTGGAACCGTTCGCCTCTGTGCGTAATCGATTCGCCTGACCAGAGCCTGCGTAGCAGCGGCAAAGCCTCCTCGAACCAGGCCGAACGTTCGCGCTTTTCGACTCCGAACGCCTGATGCTCAGCGGTGTTCGCGATGCCAAGACCAAAGGCGGGCAAGACTCGTCCACCCGAGAGGTGATCGAGACTCGCGAGCGACTTTGCCAATAGCACGGGGTTGCGTCCCGGCACGACCATCACCGCCGGTCCGACCTTGAGCCTTTCGGTTCGTGCGATGGCAAAGGTCATCACAACCATTGGGTCGAGGGTCTCGTTGTTGACGCGCTCCGAAACCCACAGTGAATCGAATCGCAGCGCCTCGAGCGTGTCGACGATGTGGCCGAGTAGTTGGCGATCGAGCCGTGCGGCCAGCGGTCCGAGGCCGTAGCCGATTCGGATCTTCAGCGTTGTGTCCATGTGACCACCTCGGTGTCATTCAGTCTTCGGGGAAGAAGTTCCAGTGTCCGCTGAAATGTTTTCGTGTGTAGGCGATGCTCTTCGAACCGCCGGTGATGCTCGATCCGCCGAACGGACCAAGCCAGTAGTGACCGACCTGCACTCCGCTGCCACCGCCGAAAAGTCCCGGTGGTGTGCGGTCGAATTGTTCTAGCCAGAAGCGCTCGGAATAGAACAAAGCGCAGAAATCACTCAGCACGTATTCGTCGATGAACACGTAACCGCGGTCGTGTAGGTGCGGCCAGAGATTGATGATGCAGTCGTTGAGTGACGATTGATAGTCGACGTCAAGAAAGGCCATCGCGATCGGAGATTCGTGCTGGGGAAGTGTGTCTTTGAACCAGCCCTTCACGAACGTGCAGCGCCCGATGTCGCCGTGCTCCGCGACGTGTTGTTTGACCTGGTCGATATCGGCGGCGAGAAACCGATTTCCCATGGCCGACGCGTACTCGTCGCCCTCGACCGCGTCGGGAAGACCTTCGAAGGAGTCATAGACATAGAGGTGGCGGTCGACGATGCCGCAGACCAGTGAGAGGTTGGCCGTCGTGCCTCCGCGGTAACACCCACACTCGACGACGTCGCCCCTGAAGTTGGGCGGGAGCTCGAGCAACTTGACGGCCATGGCCAGGTGCGCTCGGTAGGAGATCCCCGTCCAGATCTTCTTGGTGTTGCGGTACATGCGGTACCCGAGACGCATCTTGCGCCATGTCGTCATGGCGTAGTCGTCGTGAATCCTGTCCGACGCGAGTAGGAAGTAGATGGTAAACGGCAGAGTGATGCGTTCGTAGAGCCGATACAGCCGTGCGGGAAAGTCCTTGCGTTCCTCGCGCTCCATCGGTCCGGTCATCAGGTCTTGCGTCAACGCAGAATCCTGACGGCTGGGGCTCACGCCGTCGTTGCTGGAGTGCCGTCATAGGCGATCGGGTCGCCGCTGCCGGGAATAGTCGGCCGGTTCCAGAGAGTTACGTCCGATATTGCCGCAGCAACGTCACGCCACTGTTCGGGGTCCCAGCCCTCAGCCGCCGAGCCGAGTGTGCCGTCCTGACGGATGTACACGAAGGCTGGGAGTGCCTCGAGACCCAACGAACCGATCAACGAGCGGTCCTCGTCGGCAAAGGTCAGGAACTCGTCGGCTAGTGGTCCCAGAAAGGACCTTGCGCCATCAGCATCGGCGGCGACGAGCCAGCCGACGCGCACGCCAGCGCCGCGGTAGGTGCCGAGGATGCGCGAAGCAGTGTCGAGAATCCAAGCGCTTTCATAGGTAAAGGGATCGAGCGCGACAACCGCCAGCGGAAAAGTGGTCAGCCATTCGCTGAGCGTCCGGTCCTCGTCGGTGATTGAAGACAACACTGTGTCGAGTTTGGGGTCTTGTGCCACGGCGAGAACGGTAGCGCAAGACTTAGAATGGTTGGCATATCGGCCCGCTCCCAGACCCGCACGGGTTACGGTCTGTGTCGTGCACCCAATGGAACGAGCGCGGTATCTCGCACAGGCCGACGGCGTCGACGAAGTGGTTCTGGCCCACGAGGTCGCTGAGCTGTTGCTCGATGTAGCGCATGATCCCGCGGAGATGGTGGCGGCAGCGCGAAGGGTGCTGGCCCATCAAGGCAGGGCTGCCTCATTGGTGTGGTTGTGCTCACACATGTTGGTTTCGATGGAACCAGCAACCGCCGCCGATGAGTGCCTGTCGCGCCTCGAGCGCCAAGACGCCGCACGACAGCTATGCGAGATGTTCGCGGAGTCCGCCTCAGTCCTCGTCATCGGCGATGGCTTGGTCTCGGCCCGCGCTCTTTCGCGCCGCGGCGACGTCGACGTATCGGTACTAACGACTCCCTTCGCTGGCCACCGTGCCATCCGTAGCCTGGAGTCCAATCGATCTGTGCTCTCCTATGAGCTCGAGCTGGTCTCCGTGGCGGTGCGCGGGGCCGATTTGGTCATTGTCGAACCGCAGATGATCGGTGCAACCGATGGTCTCTACACGCTGGGTGCTGCAGCAGCTGTTGCACTCGCCTCAGTATCTGACACAGAGGTTTGGTGCGTCGTTGCAGAGGGACGCGCTTTGCCCACAGTTCTCTATGAAGCGGCGAATCGACGCATCGCGGGAGATGTCGACAACGGCGCGGGGATGTTCGAGACCTGTTCGAACAACATGATGAACCGCTTCGTCAGTTCTGCTGGTGTGCATGAGGTCGTGACGATCGACTGTCCTGTCGCAGGCGAACTCGGTGCGTAGAAACCGATTGGTGGTCTGCTCAAAATTCGGGTTCGGCACTCGCTGGGCAATTGCGCGACTCGTGGTCTAGCACCGTCGCGACGATGCCCTCTATGGGTGGCGATGTATCGCCGGTCGATGCCTGAGGACACGCTTCGGTTGTGAGACTTCGGTCACATGCCTGTCGCACGTCCAGTCGAATAGCTAATCTGAGGCAACGGTCTCGGCGGGGTGTGTCTTGACGAGATCTGAGTTCTTGGGGGACTATCAAGCGTGATGCGAGTCGGGTTCTTTGGTGTACGGGGATCGACTCCTTGCGCGTCACCTGTAACGATGCGATACGGAGGGAACACTTCCTGCGTTGGTCTCGAGATCGACGGAGTCGACTCGATCGTTTTTGATCTCGGTACCGGCCTGCGCCTCTGGGGTGAATCGTTGCACCAGCGACCGTTGCGGGCACATGCTCTGGTCACCCATCTTCATTGGGACCACATCCAGGGCCTGCCGTTTCTCGCGAGTATCCATGACCCCGACGCACATCTTGATGTGTATGGCCCGTCTCACGACGGCATCGGCATAGCCGAATCATTCGATGTTTTCATGAATCCGCCACTGTTTCCGATCCAGAGCAGTGACCTGCAGGGCGAGGTTGTGTTCCATGACGTGAGTAATGAATCGTTCGAGATCGGCTCCGCGACCGTAACGACCGCACAGGTACCTCACGTCGGTGCCACAAACGGCTATCGGGTCGAGACCGCAGGCGCAGCGGTTGCCTATGTGTCAGATCACCAGGAACCGGTCGGTCGACCGGACCATGTCGATGAGCGCGTGCTGGCGTTGTGTCGTGACGTCGACATATTGATCCACGACGCGCAGTACACGAGCGATGAGTTCAGGATGAAGTCCGACTGGGGTCACTGCACCGTGCCATATGCGGTTGAGGTCGCGGCCCAGGCCGGTGCTAAGACGTTGGCTCTGTTTCATCACGATCCTTCACATTGCGATGACTCGGTTGACACTCTGCTCGAGATGGCTCGGTCGCTCGCCGCGGCACAACACATTGAAATTGTTGCCGCGGCAGAGGGAATGAAGCTCGAGTGCGGCTGATCTAGCTAGCCGAGCTTTTCCAATGGCTATGACAAAGGGTAAATGGTGAGCAATATCGATTCGATTGATTCAGACCTGTACCGCAAGGTGTGCGGGCAGTATCCGACCGGGGTCACCGTGGTGACCGGTCTTAACGACGGCCAGCCGGCGGCGATGGTGATCGGGACGTTCGTCTCCGTTTCGCTCGACCCCCCTCTCGTCGGATTCCTTCCAGGCAAGGCCTCCGAGAGTTGGGAGGCCATGGCCGACGGGGGAGTGTTCGCTGTCAATGTGCTCGCCGATACTCAACTCGATGTGTGCGACGCGTTCTTCAAGGGTTCGGATCCGTTCAACAACGTCGAGTGGACCGTAGGCCCGTCCGGTGCAGCGCGCCTTGCCGGATGCCCCGCGTGGATCGACTGTACGGTCCACGACGTCCTCGATGCCGGCGATCACTTCATGGTTCTCGGCCGCGTAACCGATCTCGATTGTGCGGAGACGAGCGAACCACTGCTCTTTCTCGGCGGTGGCTACGGCTCGTTCTCGACGTTGGGGTCCTGACTTGGCGATCTATTCACTCGGTGACCGAAGCCCAGACATTCATGAAACGGCCTATGTGCACCCCGAGGCGGTTCTCATCGGCTCGGTTGTGTTGGGTAAGCACTCATCGGTTTGGCCAGGCGCGGTGATTCGCGCGGATGACAACGAGATTGTGATCGGCGCTCGCAGCAATGTGCAAGATGGTGCGGTCCTGCATTGCACGCTCGAGCTGGCGACGACGGTCGGTGACGATGTCACGATCGGACATTTGGCGCACCTCGAGGGTTGCGTGGTGCGCGACCGCGCACTGGTAGGTGTTGGCTCCAAAGTGCTCCACCGAGCGGTAGTCGGTGAGGATTCGATCGTTGGAGCCAACGCGGTTGTTACGAACAAACTGGAGATCCCACCGTGTTCGATGGCTCTCGGCGTACCGGCCAAAATTCGTGAGGGTGTTCTCAACGAGGGTGCGAATCTTCTATTCGCCGATTCCTATGTGTCCCGTGCCGAGCGTTACCGCGCAGAATTGATACTATGGACGTAGTGTTAATTACGCGGATGCAGAGGTGCCATGACAGCAACCGAACTCGATCTCGGTAAGTACAAGCTCGGCTGGAGCGACCAGGAAGACTACGTCTTCAAGCCGAAGAGGGGCATCAACACCGACATCATCAACGAGATGTCGTGGATGAAGGGCGAGCCGGCCTGGATGCGCGAGTTGCGTCTGAAGTCCTACGAACAATTCACAAAACGCCCAATGCCGTCATGGGGCGGCGACATGTCCGAGATCTATTTCGACGACATCTTCTACTACATCAAGCCGACGCAATCGCAATCCGATGATTGGGACGACGTTCCCGACTCGATCAAGGACACCTACGAGAAGCTCGGCATACCCGAGGCTGAACGTAAGTACCTCGGCGGCGTGACAGCTCAGTACGAGAGCGAGGTGGTCTACCACCGCAATCGCGAGGACCTCGAGGCTCAGGGTGTCATCTTCTGCGACATGGACACAGCACTTCGCGAGTACCCCGAAATGGTAAAGGCGTACTTCGGAACGATCATCCCTCCCAACGACAACAAGTTCTCCTCGCTAAACACGGCCGTCTGGTCTGGCGGCTCGTTCATCTATGTGCCTCCCGGTGTCGAGGTCGAAATGCCGCTTCAGGCCTACTTCCGCATCAATGCAGAGAACATGGGCCAGTTCGAGCGCACGTTGATCATCGCTGACGAAGGCTCGAAGGTGCACTACATCGAGGGCTGTTCAGCGCCGGTCTACACGAGCGACTCGCTGCATTCCGCAGTGGTCGAGATCGTCATCAAGCCTTCTGCTCGGGTGACCTACACGACGATCCAGAACTGGTCTAACAACGTCTTCAACCTCGTCACCAAGCGTGCGAGGGTCGAAGCTGAAGGCCACATGGAGTGGATCGACGGCAACATTGGGTCGCGACTCACCATGAAGTATCCGGCCGTTGTCATGGTTGGTCCAAAAGCATCCGGCGAGGTGCTCTCGGTCGCGTATGCGGGCGCGGGCCAGCATCAGGATGCGGGCGCCAAGATGACCCACGCTGCTCCCGAGACCACATCGAAGATCGTGTCAAAGTCGATTTCCAAAGACGGCGGTCGCACCAGTTACCGCGGCCTCGTGCGGGTCGAGAAGGATGCGTACGGTTGCAAGAGCCATGTGCAGTGCGATGCGCTGATCCTCGACGAGGACAGTGTCTCGGACACCTATCCCTACATGGAGATCAACAACCGCGACGCCGACATCGGCCATGAGGCCACGGTCTCCAAGGTTGCCGACGAACAACTCTTCTATCTGATGAGCCGCGGATTGACCGAGGATCAGGCGACCTCGATGGTCGTCAACGGGTTCATCGAGCCCGTGACCCGCGAGTTGCCGATGGAGTACGCGGTTGAGTGGAGTCGTCTGATCGAGCTCCAAATGGAAGGAAGCGTCGGCTGATCTGGCGCCGCGTTCAGTGCGGCGTAGCAGTGACGATGAACGTGTACGCCATCAGCTGAGGGCGTAGGTTGCCGAGGCGGTGCGCGACGCCGCAGGCGCGCCTAGAGCGCATCGCTGGCACTGGTATCGAACCGACCAGATCTACGACGTTGAATCTAGCGTCGTCGAGCATCGAGCGCAGCGTCTTCTCGGTGAAGAACCGCAGGTGTGTGCGGTCCAGGATGCCCCGGTCTCTGTAATCGAACCTCCCGGACAACAATTGCGCCCGGATCGACCAGTTCGCGATGTTGGGCACGCTCAACACGAGGTGACCACCTTCTGTCAGCTTGGGACGTAGCCTGCTCAGCACTTCGACAGGGTCGGGTAAATGTTCGAGCGTGTCGCCGAACACGATCGTGTCGTATTCGCCGTCGCGCAGCTCGCCTTCGATGTCGAAGGTGTTGAGGTCGCCGGTGTGGACCGCACGGCAGACCTTCTTGGCCTCTGTCGCCGCCACGGGGTCGAGTTCGAACCCGTCTACGGTCAGGCCATAGTTCGTCAGCACCTCGGCGAAGTAACCGGAGGACACGCCACCCTCGAATACGGTGCCCGCTTCGGGCGTGGCTCCCAGAACTGCGCGCGCTAGTAGGTGATGGCCTCGGAAGGGAATGTCCTGAAGCGCGACGTACGAGCCGTCTCCAGGCGCGCGTCTCGAGAGCTCGGAGAGGCACATGAGTAGAGTCTTATCGTCTACGTTCACCGACTCTCTCCCTGCTCGAGCGGCCGCCTGACCTTGGCCGAACTCTCTCTGCCGACCCCGACGATCTGTCGGATCGGGAAGCCCCACGCGAGGCCGGAAAGCAGCGTGCGATCGCTGACCTGACGGAAATCGTCAACCTCCGCTCGCCATTGAGCGGCCTCATCGCGGTGTGTGCGCATCCAACGCCAGACCCGGAACTTGGCCCGGATGAAAGCGGGTCCACGGAGCACACAGAGTGCCAGAACCGATAGCGACGCAACTGCCAGCAGAGGACTGAGGATTACCCGCGTCGACGTGGCCAGGTGGCTGTGCAGCAGGAGCGCACGCCCCCGTTCGAGAAGGAACAGCTTCTGCGGGTGCATTGAGAGGTAGTAGTCGTGTGACACCCGCGCCGATGGGACGGCCAGAATCGATCGTCCAAGCGCACGGATCGACCAGGACAGAGCAACGTCCTCGTGATAGAGGAACCCGGTGTCGTTCCAACCGCCGATGGCTGCCAACACAGCGGTGTCGATGACGAACGCAGCACCGTGGAGTCCATCCACGGTGTGTGTGTTGGTAGGAGCATCGCTGATCGGGTGTCCGAGCAGGCGGTTGAATCCGAGTCCGCTGATGTGGAGTCGCTGACCGAGCGAATTGACGCCTTCACCGCTGGCCAATACGACCATGGGTGATGCCGCTGCGGCACCGGGGTGCGCGTCGAGTGCTTCGAGCATCGCGCGGAGCCAGCCTGGTTCGGCGATCGTGTCCGGGTTGAGTACTGCGATCTTCTCGGTGCGTATGTCGCCGCGCACGCGGTTTACCGCGCCGGCGAGTCCGAGGTTTTGGTCATTTCTTACGAGGGTGGTGGCAATGCGAGCAAAGTTTCGGTCGGCGGAGTCCGCGCTGCGATCTCCTGACGCATTGTCGACCACGATCACGGTCAGGGCTTCGTTGTCTGGGTCAGCGTCGAGTGCATCAAGGCAGGTGCCGAGTCCGTCGGCGCTGTCGTAGTTGACGATGACGACGCTGACAACGTCGGCGGGTCGAGTCACAGAAGCACCGCGTGGCGTGGGGAGCGTTCGGCAAAAATTGATAGAAAGATGCCTGCCGACATGAGCTGGAGCCCGATGACCGACGTCGCCGAGGAGAACACGAGGTTCTGAGTATGGCTGAACTCGTCAGCTCCCGATGTGAGCCAGCCGATGATGAGGATCGACATCCAAATGAATCCGCCGATCGCGAGTAGCCCACCGACCATCGCGATAGTGAGCCGTGAACGGCGATGCGTCAGCCGCACGAGAAACTTGGACTGGTCGAAGCCTGCTTCTTGTCGGTAGACCGATGCAGCCACACCTAGAATCACGGCTTGAAGGCCCGCGATAATGCCGAACGTGGCCACGACGAAGCTGTGAATTGACAGGCCCAGCGACAATGAAGCGATCTGTACCGGTCCATCTCTCAGGAGTACCGCACCCACGATCCCGCCCGACATGACGAAGAGGCCGGGAATCACGAAGGTGGCGACGGGGCGGTACAGGACGAGCATCCCGAGCACTCGGATCAAGATGCGCAGGCCGTCAATTCCCGGGCTGAGTTTCTTGTCGCCGATGCGTGGCCGGTATTCGATCTCAATGGAGTCGGTATCCCAGCGCAACAAGCGGGACTTGATGCCGATTTCCACCTCCACATCGAATCCAACCGACTGAAGTTTGAGGTCTTCGAAGTCCTCGTTGCGAATTGCATAGAGGCCCGACAAGACGTCACCGCCTACTCCGTGGAACCCCGAGACGAGCTTGCTGAAGACTCGGTTGCCGAGGCGATTGATGGTCGGGATGTTGGCGGACCCGTGTGAGCGATCGCCCCGACAGAGCTGATGGCTTTCGAGCGATGCGACCATTTTTGGGATTGCGTCGGGCGGGTAGGTGGCGTCCGCGTCCATGAATATGAGCGCATCGGACTTGGCGTGTCGGGCGGCGGTGGCCATTGCTGCGCCCTTGCCCTCGTTGACCTCGTGGCGGATCACGATCGCGCCGGCTTCTGCAGCAACCCTCGCTGTGTCGTCGGTCGACCCGTCGTCGACGACGATGATCTCGTAGCTAGAGCCGAGCACCGCGACGATTTCTTCGATCACGGTGGGCAACGCCTCCGCCTCGTTGTAGGCGGGCAGCACGATCGTGGCGGTCGGTGGTGCGTCGGCGATGACGTCGATGTCATCGAGCGCTGCTCCGTCGTCGGTTTTTGTAGCGCTGGGGTCTGTCACCACGTTCAAAGCGTATTGCGCTCGGGTCACGGTTGGTCCGACTCTCGTTTGGTCGACCGTTCACGTCGCCATGTCCAGAGCGCCGCGGCGAGCAGTCCTGCCAGC
>JADFOM010000307.1 GCA_022562835.1 Acidobacteriota bacterium
TGGCTCTATGAACGTCTCGACCTAGATCGTCACCTCGCACGCGGCTTGGCGTTTCACCTCGCTTTCGGGTGGCTCTTCGCGATCAACGGGATCGCCTACGCGATCTATACAGCCACGAGCGGGGAGTGGCGTCATCTTATGCCCGATCGGCAGAGCCTTCGCGACCTGCCCGCTGTTTTGGCCCACGACGTTGGCCTACGTAAGGAAGCACCCCCACAGGGCCGCTACAACGCCGCGCAACGCCTCACGTACACGATCATCATCGTGCTCGGTGGTGTCGCGTTGGCGACCGGTTTCGCGATCTACAAACCGACACAGCTCAGCTTGGTCGTCTCGATGTTCGGCGGTTACGAGATAGCCCGTCTCATTCACTTCGTTTGTTCGATCTCGTTCGTCGTGTTCTTTGCCGTGCACATCATCCAGGTCATCCGAGCGGGTTGGCGAAACTTCACCAGCATGGTGACCGGTTACAAGGTCGAGGAGCCCACCGATGTCTGAGTCCGAAGAGGTCAAGGGCGACGAGGCGGTCGAGGCCGAGCCAACGATCGGTCTGCACGAATACCGTCGCCGATCGCGGCGCTCTTTGCTCGTCGGCGGAGCAGCGACAGTCGCGGGTTTGCTCGGCTGGCGTTGGGTGCAGACCCAACCCACAGACGACAACATCCCCAAGGTGTTGCGTGACACCCATGAGCTGAACGAGTCGATCTGGTCGGGGCTGTTTCGCGACGACCATCTCGCCAATACGTTTGACCGAGACAAGGCCTCGGTGCTGAGGGTGAACGGTCGACAAGGGCTGCGCTCGGAGATCGATCTCAAGCAGTGGAAGCTCAGAGTCGAGGACGACGACGGATCACTGCTGGGCACCCACTCGCTCGAGGACCTACGGTCGCTCGATCAACACGACATGACGATCGAGCACAAGTGCATCGAAGGATGGAGCCAGATCACCAACTGGGGTGGACCGCGCTTCTCCGACTTGGCCGCTCTCTATGCCAATCGGGGCGTGACGAAGCGCAAATATGTTTATATGTCGACACCCGACGACGAGTACTACGTCAGCGTTGATATGGACACGATGCTGCACCCTCAGACGTTGCTGGTCCACGAGATGCTCGGCGAACCGCTCGACCTCGATCACGGCGCCCCGTTGCGTATGGCGACGACGCTCAAGTACGGGATCAAACAGATCAAGCGAATCGGTCTGATCCGATTCACCGATAAGCGGGTCGGGGACTACTGGGGCGAGCGAGGCTACGACTGGTACGCCGGCCTCTAACCGTCATTTCGGGTTCGACTGAACTTGTGCGGCGGCGCTGCAGCGGCAAACGTTGGCCCTATGAAAATTGGACTCGTTTGGGGATATTGGACTGCGCAACCGCCCGAGCAGCTCGTCGAGTTGACCCAGGCCGCCGAGAACGCTGGTTTTGATGCGGTGTGGAGTGCCGAGAGTTGGGGCTCCGACGCGTTCAGTCCGCTGGTATGGCTTGCAGCGCACACAAAGACAATCCAGCTCGGCACAGGTGTCGTACAGATCGCAGCACGCACGCCGACAGCGACCGCCATGCATGCAATGACACTCGACCACCTTTCGAACGGTCGGGTGATTCTGGGCCTTGGAGTGTCAGGACCCCAGGTCGTCGAGGGCTGGTACGGCCGACCGTCAAAGATGCCGCTGGCGCGAACCCGCGAATACGTCGAGGTCATCCGTCAGGCCATGCGCCGCGAAGATCATCTGACCTTCGACGGTCAGCATTACCCGCTGCCTTATACGGGCGAAGGTTCTGAGGGCCTCGGCAAGGCACTGAAAATCATGACGCATCCGCTGCGAAGTGAAATCCCCATCTTCATCGGAGCCGAAGGACCCAAGAACGTTGCGCAGACCGCCGAGATTGCCGACGGATGGCTGCCGCTCTACTACTCACCGTTTCGACCCGAGGTGTACGCAGACCAGATCGCTCATGCAAACGATGGCTTTGAGATCGCGGTCAACCTCACCGTGAAGATTACGGACAATGTCGAAGAGGCACTATGGCAAACCAGGGCATCGCTTGGCTTCTACATCGGCGGCATGGGCGCCAAGGGTCAGAACTATCACACCAAGCTGATGGCGCGGATGGGATTTGAAGAAGAGGCATACAAGGTCCAGGAGCTGTTCTTCGACGGTAAACGCGACGAGGCCATCGCGGCGGTGCCGATGGAGTTCGCCGACGAGATCAGTCTTGTCGGTCCGGCCGATCGCATTGCAGAGCGCCTAGAGGAATGGCGCAAGAGCCCGGTGACGATGATCAACGTGTCTACCCGTGACCCCGAGGAGATGAAGGTCCTCGCCGACCTCATCAAGGGCTGAGTTTGCTGGGCTAGACGACGTTGACGGCAATGGTGTGGTAGCCCTCGGCGCCGTCGGGTGATACCGCAGCGGGGCCGATCGGCTGGATCTCGCCGGATTTGTTTGTCGCTCGGACCTTGATGATGTATTCGCCAGGCGTGGCATCCCAGTCATAGCGCCACTGAATCCAGGTCTCATCGGATACTGCTTCGGCCAACGTGGCCTCGTTCCAGTCCTCGTTGTAGGCGCTGTCGACGATTGCCACCTCGACGCTTTCGATTCCGGCAACCGGCGCCCAGGCAACGCCTGCTATCGGTTGCGGTGCGGCGGCGAATTCGGCCCGATGACCAGGGACGTCGATGCGCGACTGGATCTTGATCGGCCCCATCTGTGACCAGCCACGAGGCATCCAATAACCCTGCTCGTCAAAGGTCGTGAGTTTCAGTTCCTCGACCCACTTAACCGCGGAGACATAACCGTAGAGGCCTGCAACGACAAGACGCGCGGGGAAGCCGTGGCGCAACGGCAACGGCTCACCGTTCATCTTCGTCGCCAGCAAGGCGCTGCGTCCGTCATAAACCGTCTCGGTCGGAAAGCCCGCCGAGAAGTTATCGACCGACCGTGCCAACACCTGCTCGGCACCGTCGTGCACGCCGGCCCTATCCAACAACACGGACAGGGGCACGCCGGTCCAGACAGCAGTACCGACCAAATCGCCGCCGACCTCGTTGGACACACACGACAACGTCACCACATCCTCGACTTGATCCATCGCGAGAATCTCAGCGAAGGTCAGTTCGAACGGTTCATCGACCATCCCTCCAACGTTGAGGCGCCAACCCGCCGGATCGACCTGTGGAACTGTGATCGCCGTGTCAATGCGATAAAACTTGTTGTTCGCGATGGGGGTCACATAGGGCGTGATTCCTTCGATCGAGTCGAACGTCGACACTCCGGGTGCAAGATCTGTGGCCGCGCTGGGCGCGTCAACGACCAACAAGGCGTCACGAGCCTTTTGAGCGCTGGAACGGCCGCGCAAATTGCGGCTGAGTCCGACTCCGGTTGCGGCGATAGCAG
>JADFOM010000308.1 GCA_022562835.1 Acidobacteriota bacterium
ACACCCAGTCTACCGGCCCACCTCAGCTGGAGGTGGAGTCTCCGGGGTCGCCGTCGGACTCGCCGCGACGGCGGTTCTCGCAGTTCCTGCGATTGCTGTCGCTCAGGACGATTCGGCTCCCGAGACGACAACCCTCGAAGGTTCGGCCGAAACAGGGCCCACAAAGCGTGGCGGACATCTAGAGGATGCCCTCGCCCCACTCGTCGAGGACGGAGTGCTGACCCAGCAGCAGGCCGATGCGGTCGTCGAACAACTCCAGGAGGTCCGTGAAGAAAACGGCCACGACGGTCCACGTGGAAAGCGCTTCGGCCCGGCGGGCAACCGCGCAGATCTACTCGACGAGACGGTCACAGATCTTCTCCAGATCACCTCGGAAGAACTCATTGCACAACTACGCGAAGGCGCTTCGCTCGCCGAGGTCGCTGAGGCGAACGGAGTCGATCCTCAGACCCTGATAGATGAAATGGTCGACGCGGCACAGGAGCGTATCGACGAATCGGTTGCCGCCGGAGAGATCTCAGAATCCGAGGCCACTGAGCGCTCGGCCAAGGTGAGTGAACACATCACCGCTCGAGTCAATGGCGAAATCGGCGATCGACCACACGGCCGATTCGGCCCACGCGGCCATTTCGGCCCACCCAACGCCCCTAGCGCCGACAGCACCGAGGAGGGCGGCGCCTGATCAGAGCGTTTGTTTACGAAACAGGATCGGCCGACACTCGGCCGATCCTGTTCGCGTGTGCCAACGGATCACGTCAGATTGCATTCAGCTTTTGTTCAGGAAACTAGCTCATACTCATACATATGCGCATCCTGGTGGTCGAGGACGAACGAACGGTTGCCGCGGCACTGCGTCGAGGACTGCAGGCAGAGGGATTCGAAGTCGATCTCGCCGACAACGGCGACGACGGCCTCTGGATGGCGACCGAAGGCAGCTACGACCTGATCATCCTCGACATCATGTTGCCCAAGCGCAACGGCTACCAGGTCTGCCGCGAGATTCGAGACTCTGGCAGTTGGGTGCCTGTTCTGATGCTTACGGCTAAAGACGGTGAGTACGACGAGGCCGAAGCACTCGACACGGGCGCCGACGACTACCTATCGAAACCCTTCTCCTTTGTCGTGCTCGTCGCCCGCATCAACGCGTTGTTGCGCCGCGGCGGCTCACAGCCCGGTGACGGACTTTCCGTCGGCGACCTCCGAATCGACCCGATCGGACATCGTTGCTGGCGGGGCGAGGAACCCATCTCACTCACCGCCCGCGAGATGGCGGTACTCGGATTCATGATGCGAAGAGCAGGGAGCGTCGTCTCCAAATCGGCGATCCTGGACAACGTCTGGACCTACGATTTCTCGGGCGACCCCAACATCATCGAGGTCTACATGGGCCGACTCCGACGCAAGATCGACGGGCCTTTCGGCACTCGGACGATCACGACGGTGCGTGGAGTCGGTTACCGCCTCGAGGTAGAGACATGAGTATCAGGCCGCGCCGGCTGCGCACCAGCGTGACGATCGTGGCCTTCGCGATGACCTTTGCCATCATGTCCATCGCCGCGATTGTGATGGTTGCGTTCTCCCATCGTCAGCTCATCGACGCTGTCGATGTGTCTCTCGAGGAGTCGATCGACGAGGCGTCCAGTGAGCTCGGGGTCTCGTTCGGGCGAACGCGATTTCGCGGGCTCCCCGGACCGGGACCACGCGCTCTCGGCATTCGGGTAAGGGACTCGACACGCTCGCTCCAGCTGATCAACGAATCGGGGACGGTCGTCTCCGCCAGTCGTTCAGTCGCCGAAGAACCAGCTCTGGTGGACCCAACCGGAGAGGTTCAAGACGGTGAGTTCTCGACCGTCGATGGTCTCGATGAGCGCTATCGCGTGGCATCGACTGAACTGCAAGACGGCCTCACCCTCGTCGCCGCATATTCTCTTGTCGATGTAGATGAGTCGCTCACCACGCAGCGACGCGCGCTGATCCTCGGCATACCGTTGCTTTCAGGTCTGCTCGGCGTATTGATCTGGTTCGTACTCGGTCGAGCGCTCAAACCGGTCGAGGACATTCGAGAACAGGTCGCAGCCATCGGTCACGGTCGACTCGACCAGCGGGTTCCGGTTCCTTCTCGCTCGGTCGAACTGGCTGCACTCGCCTCAACCATGAACGACATGCTCGAGCGGCTCGATAGCGCGGCGCAGCGCCAGGATCGGTTCGTTTCCGATGCCGCGCACGAATTGCGCAGCCCCCTGACCGGGATACGAAGCCAGCTCGAGGTCAACATCGCTCACCCAGACGCCGGCGAAACGTCGACAAGTCAGCCGACGATGCTCGTTGAGGCGATCCGTATGCAGGATCTCGTCGATGATCTGTTGGCGCTCGCTCGCGAGGACCAGGTCGGCTCGAACGTTTCGCGAGTCGAGCTCGATCTCGACGACATAGTTATCGATGTGGCCGACCAGCTCCGCCTAACAAGTTCACTCGACGTCGATATCAGTGGCGTCTCCGCAGCGCGGGTTCGAGGCGACGCCACGCAGCTAAGGCGGGTCTTGCGCAATCTGGCCGACAATGCGGGCCGCCACGCGCGCACCCGAGTGGAGTGCACGCTGTCCGAAGTAGGGACGGTCGTGCGCTTTGTTATCAGCGACGACGGTCCGGGAATTTCGCCAGATGACGCCGAGACGGTCTTTGACCGGTTCACCCGACTCGACGAGTCTCGCGCCCGGGACGCCGGCGGAAGCGGGCTCGGTCTGGCGATCAGCCGAGAGATTCTCGAACGCCACGGTGGGACGATCGTTCTCGACACCACTTACGAATCCGGAGCCCGCTTCGTCCTCGAACTCCCACGAGCGCTGTCCTAGGGACTCCGACCGGCTCCATATCTCCACGGCCGGTCAGGTCTCGATGTGAGATGATCCGACATGGCTGACGGTCAAGACTTCAGCACTGCAATCCGTCGCAGGCTAAATCAAGTCTTCTCGTCGAGGCCTTGGCTGGCCGTAAGCGACATCGACCAGGGCGCAGCCGCGACGGCGGGTGCTCTACTCGAAGCGGGTGCCACAGAGGTCCTCGCAGTCGGGGTGAGCAACGGCGTTGGGGATCTCGACCCGATGGTGAACATGGTGCGATTCGATCGGCCCCTCCGTGGCCTAGAGATGGATTCGATTCGTGAGGCTGACCGCCTGATACGCGATCCACCCCAATCGATACTCGAAAACATCAACCGCTGGGACCCCGATGGGCGGGCTCGCGCGATCGTCGATTTTCTCTTCGCGGATGGCACGGTCTGCGACCGACCGACGTTCGGCGCCCGTCGGCGTCGCTGGGAGGCACTCGAGGACAAAACCCTGATGGCAGAACTGATGTCCGACGCTGGTGTGAGCGCCTCGAT
>JADFOM010000024.1 GCA_022562835.1 Acidobacteriota bacterium
GCATGCAGCACAGCACTATCGAAACCGCCCTCGAGAGGTTCGGGTCCGATATTCGCGAGAGTTGCCATCGACGAGTAGTCGCCAGCCTTCACGATGGCCAGGCGCCCGAACTGTCGAACGTCGTGGAAGGTGAAGGTGCCGCGGCCTTCGAGCCTCCACCAAGCGCGTAGGTAACGGTGATCACCTAGATCGTCGTCGCTGCGTATCGCCAGACGACCGGTCATGCCGAGGTGAAGTATCAACTCGCGTTCGTCGTCCAAGCCGATCAGTAGATACTTGCCGCGGCGAGACACGGTGAGGACGCTTGCGCCGGAGGCTTCGGTGGCGGCGAGGAACTTGGGTGAAGACTGTCCCCAAGCCGCCCGGATCGTCGCGCCCTTGAGGCGCAGGGCGAGCTCGCGTCTGATCGTTTCGACCTCAGGCAGTTCCGGCACCGTGTCGACGTTAGCGGGTGGCACCGTTTGTGTTGGTCTGCCCAGCTATGGCTCGCAGCGTGGCGACCGCAGCAGCGGACATCACGTCGCCGGAGACCAGAGTGATCCCGAGCCGTAGAACACCGTTGGAGTCGAGCAGCACAACGAGGCAGCCCTTGCGGTCTTGCAGAGCGAGGTTGCGGACGTCAATGAACTTACCGCCGGGCTCGGTTGCTTGTAGCACGGCACGTGCAACCGCTTCGCGGCGGTCCGTAGCGGTCGCTGTGCCGGTCCGTGTGGGTCCGTCGGGCGAATCGAACTCGGCACTGACCGTGGTGGTCCCGTTCGATTGGTCCACCGAGAGTCGCGGTGGCTCGACGTCATCGCTGCCACCGCGTTGAACCTGGTGTGCGAGTCCGCCGAACGCGTTGCAGATTTCGCGGGTGACCTGAGCGGCGCCGTCATCCATACGACCCGACGTTCTCCCGACGACATGGATGCCGTCGCTGTGCGAGCCGTGAGTACGCACATAAATGCAGCTGAGGCCCTCCCAGTGGAAGGCCCCGGTGTCTTGTTCAGCGTTGGACATCAGGGCGATGACGTGAGTGAGCTGAAACGCTCTCGTCGGGGTCAGCGATTCAAAGGTTGGTGTGCGAAGGAACAACTGTGGGTCAGCATTGGCCGGCGAGTGCAAGTAGGCGCACAGACCGAGAGGTGAACCCTCTTCGAGGAGGTCAAAACCGGCATCGGTGAGCGAACGTAGCACCCGATCCGCGTCGTCGAGGTATCGATCCTCGAAGTTGTCCGCGACCGGAATCAACGAAGCGAGTCCGCGGCCAAGTCCGGATTTTGTCTTTGCTACCACGACCATTAAGTGTAGCGATGCGCCATCGAGTCGATCTGTAGTTCGGTTGGACCATTCGGCGAATTTGCATGCTTTTTTCGGCATCCGTCTAGGCCGCCACCCACATTCGCACGATGCAAGGTACTTACTGCACTACATTCGTCGCCATGCCTACGTTGGCGTTGATCAACCAGAAGGGTGGAGTTGGCAAGACCACCGTCACGCTTGGGCTGGCTTCGATCGCCCAAAGTCGTGGAAACGCCTGTTGCGTGATCGACATTGACCCTCAGGCGAACGCAACATCTGGGCTTGGTGTCTGGGAACCGAAGATGACGATCGATCGACTGTTGTCTGAGGACCATGTCGGTTCGGCCGCGACAGCGATGACGCCGTCGCTGTGGCCTAATGATTCCGGACCGGTGCCGATGGTGTTGGCCAGCCGCGGCGAGCTAGCTGCGATCGAGCAGCAGCTCCTCGTCGATCCGGTTGGAGGGCAGGATCGGCTGGCAAGGGTTCTGCAGGGCATCGCGCCGTCGATACGTTTTATCGATTGCCCGCCGTCACTCGGCCTATTGTCGGTCAATGCGTTGTTCGCCGCCGACCGCGTTGCTGTTGTAACCGAACCTTCGGCGTGGGCGACCGATGCCGTAGCCCAGATCCTCTCCACGGTGGCACGCATCAACGAGCGAAGGTCTGTGCCGCTCGAGATGAGCGGCATTGTTGTCAACCGGCTCGGCCGCACGCGCGACGCTCGCTACTGGCACGAACACCTGGTTGAGGCCTACCCGACGTTGTGTCTGCCGCCGATTCATCTACGGGCCGCCGTGGCAGAGGCGTCTGCGCAGTCGCTCCCGTTGATGGCGCTAGGTGCACGCCCAGGTACTTCTGAGGCTGTCGACGAATTCTCGGTCGTATATGACAAGCTGGTCTCTGCGCGGGCCGAGGATCAACAGGAGTCGCGTCATGAGTTATGACCCACAACGAAACGCACCCAGACCGACTCGGACGACCGTGACGGCCTTACCCGACCCATCGCCAGCACCGGTCGATGCGTTGCTCGATGGCCCCGACGATTTGGGCAAGGGTGACAACGAAGGTGCATTGCCGTCGAGCGTGTCTGATTCTCCGCCGTTTAGCGTCATTCCTGAACCGACCGCTCCCGACGCAAATACGCCCAAACTGATAGCGCTCGGCGCGGCACTGATGTTGTTGGGGATGGCTGGCGCCTATCGATTGCGGCGCTGGTGGTTGGGCCGAGGAGATACTCAGGAAACGTGAGCTAGTGCGGGTGCGTCGGCGCGCACCGACCCGAGCGCGTTGCGTCTGGTGACCTCAACCAACCCCTCTGGACACCGTTGTGCATAGGGGCACCAGGCGCACAGAGGCCCGGTCGTCGGTTCAAAGACCTCATCGGTGAGCGCATTGTTGAGGTCTGACCAGATCGTTTCGAGTTCGTTGACGGCGTCGTCGACGCGTTTGTCGGTCACCTCGACATCGACGACCTTTTGTGCGAGGTAGAGCAACCGTGCCCGTACAGGGCGCACGCCACGGCTGGCTTCGATAGCTGCAGCATAGAGAATGACCTGCGTGAGCCGGTCGGCGCGAAATCGTGGCGACGGCGCCCGGCCTGATTTGTAGTCTGAGACCACCAGACCTTGTTGGGTTGAGTCGAGCCGGTCGACGATGCCGCGGAACGGAACGTCGCCAATGGTTGTATCGATGCGTTGTTCGGTCGCGCACACATTGACCTTGGTGGGATCCTCGATGGTCCAGAGCCCTTCGATCGCCAGCCAGGATTGCCAGCGAAACGCCTTCGCGCCCTCGTCGGTGAGCGCGAGATTCGCGAAGTCTTCGTCGGATTCGATCTCGACCCAAACCTCGCGCGCAAGCTCGCGAGCGCGCTGCACGGTGCGATCGCTGTCTTCGTGATCCATCAACAGTTCAAGCACTCGATGTGCGAACGTGCCTACCAGCGCTGGGACTCCCGGCGGGTCGGGCAACTTGTCGACATAGCGAAATTTCCAACGGCGGGCGCATTGCGAGAAGACCCCGGCCGACGATGGGGACAGATAGCCGGGAGGCCCGCTGTGGGTCGGCTCGGGCTCGGCCGTGTCGTCCACGATGCGCAATGCGAACGCTTCAGAGCCCTGATCGGCAGATTCCATGGTTGTAGTTCTACACGATGGGTGTGACACTCAGCGCGCTCTGCCGAGTTAGGGCCGTTCCGGCTTCGCCGGTCGGAGGTCAATTGTTGACATGCGCGAGTTGTGAGTGAGCGTCGGCTGGTGTGGGTTGAGTGATGTTGGTGTCAGACACCGAGCGCTGGGTTGGTTTGGTCCAGTAGTGCATTGCGCTCGGTGTTTGACACCGTCCCCGAAGTCCTCGAACTAGCAGCAGTCACTAGATATCGAGGGCGTCGGAGTCCATCAGCGCTGAGTTGCGAACCAGGTAATCGCGGCGGCGACCGACGTCGGTGCCCATCAGCACTTCGAACATCTCGGCGGCGCGCTCGGCCTGTTGCGCATCGTCGATCGTCAGCCGCTTCAAGGTGCGGGTCTTGGCGTCGAGCGCGCAATTCGCGAGCTCGTCAACGTTCATCTCGCCCAAACCCTTAAAGCGATTCCAGCGAATCGACTCCGGCTTGCGGTTGCCCTTGCACAACTCGGCGGTGACCTGATCTCGTTCATCCTCTGACCACGCCCTGTGCACTTCGTCGCCAACCTTGGTCGAGTACAGCGGCGGCATGGCTGCGAACACCCGACCTTCGTCGAGCATTGGACGCATGAAGTTGTAGATGAGCGTCAACAACAGGCAACGGATGTGGCTGCCATCGACATCGGCATCGCAGAGGATGACTATGCGTCCGTAGCGGGCATCATCGATCGAGAAGTCGCGACCCGAACCGGCACCCATCGCCGCGAACAACGCTTGTGCCTCGGCATTGTCGAGCACCTGCTTGACGCTCGCCTTGTTGGCGTTGACGACCTTGCCGCGCAACGGCAGGATCGCCATGAACGCAGAATCGCGGCCCTCCTTCGCTGGACCTGCGGCCGAATCACCTTCGACAAGGATCAGCTCGGAGTCCAGCCCGTGGTTTCGACAGTCGGCGAGTTTCTGCGGCATTCCCGTCGAGCCGAGGTTTGCCGCCTTGCGTTTATTCTCTAGCACCTGCCTTGAGGCAATCCGGTTCACGACCGCCGTCGCAAGTTTCTCGCGAATCGCGTTCACATGAGTTCTTGGACCGCCGCCCTCGGAGAACCAATCGACGAGCCTAGACTTGACGATGCTGTAGACGATCGACTCGATGGCCGGTGTGCCCAACTCCTGTTTGGTCTGGCCACGGAACTGTGGTTCAGGAAAGCTCACCTTCACAGCCGCAACTAGCCCCTCGCGGATGTCTTCTTTTGTCGCCTTGTGTTTGTTCTGCTTGGCGAGTTTGGAGAGTTTGCGGGCATCTTTGAGCAACACGTCGTTGATCGCGCGGGTCAACGCACGATCGAATCCGTTCATGTGTGTCCCACCTTCTGACGTTGGGATCGTGTTTACGAACGACGACACAACCGTCTCGTACCCCTTTACCCAACGCAGCGCGACGTCGACGTTACATTCGCGTTGGACGAGGGTCATTTTCCCGTCGACGGGGACCTTCTCCTCGAACGTTTCGATCCCGTCGAGATGGATGATCTGTGTGACGCTGTCGCCGATCGAGAGGTGCTCGATCATGTCGGCGAGCCCGCCGCGGGACACGAACTCGAATTTGTCGTTGTTGTTGCCGGTGCGACGGTCTTCGACGGTGATCTTCAGGCCGGGGACTAGAAAGCACGCTTGGATCGAACGCTGTGCGATCTCCTCGAAATCCATTTTTGCCTCGGGATCGAATATCTCCCAGTCGGGCCAAAACCGCACCCGGGTACCAGTCTTGTTCTTCGAGATCTTCTTGACCTTCTCGAGTTCGTGGGTCTTGGTGAACGTCTTGTTGTCGAACCGTCCTGCGACGCGTTTGTTGAACGACAGACGATGTGTATGCCCCTCGCGATCGACCTCGGCGACCAGGCGCTCGGACAGAGCGTTGACCACCGACGCGCCAACGCCATGAAGCCCGCCGGAGGCCCCGTATGCGCCGCCACCAAATTTGCCGCCCGCATGAAGTTCGGTCAGAACGACCTCGAGTGCGGAGACCTTGCGTTTGGTGTGTTTGTCGATGGGGATGCCGCGCCCGTTGTCGGAAACCTCGACCGAGCCGTCGCGATGCAAGACCACATCGACCTTGTCCGCGAAACCAGACGATGCCTCATCGACGGCGTTGTCGATGAGTTCCCAAATCAGATGTATCAAGCCAGCGGATCCCGTGCCACCTATGTACATGCCGGGGCGTTTGCGGACCGCCTCGAGGCCTTCGAGGGTTTCGATGTCATCGGCGGCGTACCCGGTGTGCTTCTTAGCGGCCATCAGCCCCACCTCGAAACGCCAAGTGCGAGAATCTGGCGATCGGTCGGTGTTGAGACGAGGTCACGTTTGGTGATCGCGATGTCGACCACCACCGGAGTTGGGTCGAGCTTGCGTGGATCCTCATCGGATCCCATTGCTGCCATCAACCCGTCGATCGGTCCGACGTAGGCAAGCTCGATTCTGGTCGTGGCATCAAGCTTTGTGATTCTTACACCTCCGCCCGCTCGGCCCTTGGTGGGAATTTCTTCCAGTGGGGTGGCCTTTGCCGTCGACTGATTCGTCACGGTCAACAGCACGCCATCACCGATCACTGGGTGAGCTGCCACCACGGTCGCGCCCGCTTTGAGCTTCATGCCGGAGACGCCACCTGCACCTCTGCCCTGCACGCTCACGGTTTCGGTCGACATACGTAATACCTGAGCGTCACTGCTGACCATCACCACGTCGACACCCTCCGGTGCGCTGAACGCGGCGACCACGCGGTCGTCGGGTTTGAGTTTGATCACCGTCCGTGTGTGTTTCGTCTCGACCACTTCGGTCGGGTCGAGACGCTTGATGACGCCGGCTGCGGTCACAATCACGACGGGATCTTTGCCCCGCGAGACGATGGTCAGCACCTCTTCATCTTTACTAGTGCCGAAGAGTTGTGAGGTTGCGATGCCGCGGCTGCGTCCTTCGATCGGGCCAACCTCGGCACCGTGCGCTATCAAGGCCCGTCCCGTAGTGGTGATCGCGGCGATGGTCGACGCTGTCGAGGTTGTGATCGCTGTACGAAGAAGATCGTGGCGCCCGAGTGTTGTCTTCTTGGCGCCTTCGAGTGGCTGGCGACCGATGATCTCAGAGGTCGACAACGACACGACGCACGGTTCATCGTCTTCGACGATGACGGGCTCGTCAAAGATCCGACCTTCGAAGGTCACCAGTTCGTCGGCCCTGACGATTTCCGAGCGCCGGTCAGCTCCGTACTCGGAGGCGATCTCCTTGAGCTCGTTGAGCACGATGGTGCGCTGTCGCTGGGTCGAGCCCAACAGGAGCCTGTATCCCTCGATGTCGGCGGTGAGGTCGTCGCGTTCCTCTTCGAGCTTGAGCTTTTCGAGAGCGGTCAAACGACGCAACGGCATGTCGAGGATGTGCGTCGACTGAATTTCGCTCAGCGAGAAGCGCTCCATGAGTCTTTCGCGGGCCTCAGAGGCGTCATCGGAACTGCGGATTATCGCCACGACCTCGTCGATAGCGTCGAGCGCGATGAGTAGACCTTCGACGATGTGTTGTCGGTCGAGCGCCTTGTCGAGACGGAACTGTGTCCGTCGCACGATGACCTCGAGGCGATGGTCGATGTAGACCTCGCAGAGCCTGGCCAAGCCAACGGTGGTAGGAACGCCGTCGATCAATACGACGTTGTTGATTGCGAACGTCTCTTCGAGAGGAGACAGGCGGTAGAGCTCCGAGAGCACACCGTGTGGGTTGACGCCGGGTTTGCACTCGATGACAAGGCGCAGCCCGGAGTGGCGATCAGACAGGTTCTTGAAGTCGCTGATGCCGACGATCTTCTCGTCTCGCACCAATTCTTGGAGCTTCGCGATGACACGCTCGGGACCAACCGTGTAGGGCAGCTCGGTTACTTCGATTCCCTGACGGGTGCGGGTCAGTTCGACGATCTCGGCTCTTGCTCTAATCCGAATCGAACCACGACCGGTTGTGTATGCCTCGGCGATCCCGTCGTCGACGATGATGCCCCCGGTGGGGAAGTCGGGACCCGGTACACACTCCATTAGTTCTTCGACCGTCGGCTTGGGACGTCGCTTGTTCATGACGAGCTCGATCGCTGCGGTGATCTCGCGCAGGTTGTGCGTTGGCATGTTGGTGGCCATGCCCACCGCGATGCCGGTCGTGCCATTGACCAGAAGGTTCGGGATCAGAGCTGGCAGAACTACTGGCTCGGTGCGCTCACCGTCGAAGGTTGGGCGGAAGTCGACCGTGTCCTCGTCGAGTTCGCGGACCATCTCCATTGCGGCTTCGGTCAGGCGGCACTCGGTGTAGCGATACGCCGCGGGCGGGTCGTCGAGCGAGCCGAAGTTGCCTTGAGGATCGACGAACGTGATGTTGCGGCTAAACGATTGACCCATGCGCACGAGGGTCTCGTAGATGGCACTGTCGCCGTGTGGGTGGTACTTGCCCATCGTGTCGCCCACGACGCCAGCGCACTTGCGGTGGGGTGCGTTCGGCCGTACGCCGAGGTTGAGCATCGAGTAGAGGATGCGACGCTGGACCGGCTTGAGCCCGTCACGCGCGTCGGGAATCGCCCGCGAAGTAATCACCGAGAGTGAGTACGCCAGGAACGAGTCGCTGAGCTCCTCGGCGACGGGAACGTCGATTACCTCCTTGGCGAAGGTCGGCAACAAAGTTTGATCAGCCATGTAGGTCTCTTTGTAGGTGGTGCGTAGTTACGGTATGTGTCGAACGGACGTTCGCCACATACCGTAACCCGGCCTGCGCGAACTGTCCGGACGACTTTAACGCCTGGGCGCCGTGTCACCCGCCAACCCGCGTTCCCCCCACATAATCTGTGGTCTTCTACCCACCTCTCAGGTGGGTAGAAGACCAAGTTTTCGGGTTAATTTGGTAGCGGCGGAGGAGTGGGGTTGTTGAGCCAGGCATCAAAGAAGCGGTTGAGATCGACTCCAGCGACACCCTCGGCGAGCATGATGAACTCTTTGGTGGTTGCCGAAGACCCGGAGTAGCGGCCGAACCATTGACGCAACACCTCAAAGAAGGCGTCGTCGCCGACCTCGAGTCGCAGGGCGTGCAGAGTCAATGCACCTCGGTCATAGATGCTGCGCTCGAACAGACCGTCAGGACCCGGGTCGCCGATTGGCCCGTAGGCAATACCGACCAAGGGTCGGATCGCCTGGTCGATGGATTCACCGGCGGGTCCAAACTCACGCCACAGATATTCCGCGTACGAAGCGAATCCTTCGTTGAGCCAGATGTCGGACCATCGCTTCGGTGCCACCGCATTGCCGAACCATTGATGTGCAAGCTCGTGCGCCTGAACCGATTCGAATTCTCCGTCACCGCGCACTAGGTCACGACTGAACATCGAGATCGTCTGAGTCTCGAGAGCGCCGCCGAAGGAATCGCCGATCACCGCGATCCCGTATGTTTCGAACGGGTAGGGACCGAACAGCTCGGCGAATACCTTGAGCATTGCGGGAATTGGTGCGGCGTCGACCGCGACCTCGTCCGCCTTGTCCGGCGTGTAGGCATGGCGGATCTTGACCCCGTCGACCTCGAACGGTTCACTGCTCTCGAAATCGCCGATCATGACCGTGGCTGAGTAGGTGGTCATGAGATCCGGAGCATCGAAGGTCCAGGTATTGGTGGCGTTCTCATTGGCTACGAGAGTGCTCAGACCGCCGTTGGTCACAACCTCGAAGCCTTGGGGAACGGTGACGACGAAACCGAACGTTGCCTTGTCGCTCGGGTGATCGTTGGAGGGAAACCAACGCCTCGCAGCGTCGGGTTCGCCGATCACATAGGTCGCGTCTGCTGAGTCGATCCACCCGACGTTGAGGCCGTTGCTTATCGTCGTGGTCGGGTAGCCCATGTAGTCCACAGAGATTTCGACCCTGTCGCCCGCCGCGAAAGTCTCCGCTGGCATCACGATCAACTCGGCATCTTCCTGCGCGTACGCGACGCTGACGTCGTCGACTCGAACGTCGGTGACCTCGAGCCCGATCAGGTCGAGGCTGACCCGGTCGGTGTCGACCAGAACTTCGGTGTCGATTGTCGTCGTTGCCGAGAAGGTGTCCGCCTGCGGATCGATGTCGAGGTCGATTAGATAGTGGGCAACGTCGAGGTCGGTGGTGCCGAGACCTGGGTAGTAGGGGTCACCGGCATCGGGACGCACGTTCGCAGCGGGGTCGAGTGTGGGGTTCGACGAAGTCGTGGTGGTGCTTGGTCGAGCCGTCTCGGCTGACGGCTCAGTCGTCGGCCTAACCGTGCTCGCCGCTGATTCGATCGAGTCAGTGATCGAGTCACCGCCGCACGCGGCGATAATCAAAGCGCCGCACAACAGCGCGAACATGTCGCGTGCCGCTGTTTGCCGACCGATCAAGCTGCGACAACCCCGTCGAGTCGCTGAGCGGGTCGCAACAGGACCTCCGAACCAGCGACGCCAAACCATGATTCCACCAGGGTGGCGTAGTACTGGTCGGTCGTGACCATCGCGCGAGCGTTGCCATCGTCTTCGAGACGGTCGAGTCGGATCGGTTCGCCGTGCAGTCCGGGGTTGATCGGGCCCCACAACATCATCGAGTTCGCCCAACCATGGTCGGTGCCACCCTGGTTCTCGGCCGGGCGTCGGCCGAACTCGCTCATCGTGGCGACCAGTGTGCGGTCGGCGATGCCGAGGCGTGCGAGGTCATCGAGGAACGCACTGACCGATGCGTCGAGATCGGCCATTAGCCCATCGTGATAGAAGCGTTGGCGTGAATGGGTGTCGAAGCCGCCCATCTTGATATGGATGAGTCTGGTGCCGAGCCCGCTCGACAGAAGCGTGGCTGCCGAAGCGAGTTCGTAGGGCAGCACTCCGCTTGGGTAGGTATCGGCCGCGGCGTCTAGTTGATCGAGCAGCGCGGCGAATTCGAGCGCGTCGTGAACGGCGTGTCGGCCCTCGTTCAATGCCGTTGTGTCGAGCGGTACCGACTCGTCGGCCATGGCGCTCAGCCCGGCCTGCATGGCCCTGGCAAAATCGTTGTTCTCCTGGAGTATCCAGGCGGGTTTCAGCGTCTGTAGAGCGGAGGTCACACCACCAGCGGACAACATCGCCGCCGAGTGACCACCGAACGCAATGCCGGTGAAGGGATTGTCATCGCCGAGAGCGTCACACAGACGCCCCAACATTCCCGTAGGGCTGCTCGTGTCGCCGACCATGTCGCCGCGAGACCAGCGCGCCTCCATCTCGAAATGTGAATAGTCCGGGACCGGTGAACCAACACCGGTTACGACTGCCGTTCCACGTGTGGCGACCCCACTCAGGGCCGGATGAAGCGAATGGTCGGCGCCAAACTCAATTCGCCCAGACTCGTCGGGCATGATGGTCGGGCGCAGGTCACGCAGTCTGGGGTCGTTAGGGATGACGGTCGATAGACCGTCATTGCCGCCCGACAGTTCAATCACGACCATCATGCGGTCGCCGGGAACGATCGGCGGCGGCGAGATGCTCGTAGCTGTAACGGGTAGGGAGGTCGTCGACGAAGGTGCCGTGGTACTGGTCGCCCCGGTCGCCGCCGTGGAGGTCACCGAATTCGCCGGGGCGCCGCCGCTGTCAGCGCGCAGCCGGTCATATGCGAGCGCCCCGCCCCCGCCAGCGATCAGCGCAGCCGTCGCATACTTCAGGAACGTCCGGCGCGATTTCTCCTGTGGTGACGGTTCGGTCGAGCGGTCGCCGGGCGGCGGAACGTGGCGTGGGGTGTAGTCGTCAGTGCTCATCGCGTGCAGAACTCTGGACTCGATAGTGCCAGCCACAACAACGACAAGCGCAGATCCTCGCCGATCGACTCGGCTCTGGCAGCGGTCACGGCGAGGGCGGTTGCGGCGCTGAGGCCATAGACACCGATGTGGTTGAACACCGCATCTGGTTCAGGGGCGACAGAGGCGAGCCGATCGCGCAGGCTCGTCATCCGACCAATCCTGTACAGGGTCACGCCCGGACCACGCCAACGCTCATCGGACGGCCAGCCGGCCACGTTCGGTGGAAAGAATGGAACCTGACCCATACGTTCGAGCCACACCATCGCGCCGGTGTCGAATTCCGCGCCGGCGATGGACTGCATGCGGGTGAGCCACTCGACGGGTTGGATCGGTTCGAGGTTGCGCTGCTCAAGAAAATCGGGGTGCCCGACGATCGCCTCGACCAGGGGCATGATCTCAAGGTCGGCTTCGGCGAACGTGGCAGCGAGAGTGTCGATGCGCCGCTCGTTGGGATCGCGACCGACGAGATAGCGGTAGACCTTTGTTGCGATCCAACGCGGACACTGCGGATGATCACAGACCTTGTCGACAATCGACTCCACATCCCAGACGCGGGTCTCGCCGAGTACCTCGCGCTCGGTGTCATCCCAATCCCGCGAATCAAAGGTCACCTCGCCGTCGCTGCGATCGACTTCCCAACCGGTAAGTGCTGCGGCGGTGTTTCTGACATCGTCTTCGCTGTAGTTGTTGATTCCGAGGGTGAACAGTTCCATCAACTCGCGGGCGTAGTTCTCGTTGGGATTGGCATCGGTCGATCCAGCACCATCGAGGTAGAGGAGCATCGCTGGGTCGAGGGTGATCTCGTGACATAGGTCGCGAAAATTGCCCAAGGCGTGCCGTCGCAGCAGATGGTGCTGGCGCCACATGAGGCTGGGTGCGCACTTGTCGAGGCTCGAGGTGAAATGACCGTGCCAGAACCAGGTCATGCGCTCATGCAGACGAGCCTCGGGCAGCATCATGCGCGACACCCACCAAGCCACCAATTCACCCTCGGAAAGATCTGCATCGTCGCCGGTTTCGAAGTAGATCTCGGGTTCGGCAAGTTCCCGTGCGATCACCTCGGCGGGACCCAGCGGGGCCAAGGATTCAACTTCGCCTGGGCGCGGCCCGAACGTCAATCGGCCCAACGCATGTGAGATCAGCTCTGCATCGGTGGCCATGTGTACTTCATTGTCGGTCGTGGCCTGGCGAGAAGCACGCGCCCCATTTACGCAGCGACCTCAAGCCCTTTGGTCCGGGTGGCTCGGTGGTTAGCTGATCGTGACGCAGGTGATGCGACTAGACAATTTGTCGAGCGCATCGAGGAGTCGAGGTGAATCGTCAAAGATGCCGTCGACGAGACTGCGGTCCCAAGGTCGGGCGATTGCATCTGGCTCAAGTCCTGCGCGGGTCCAGGCAGTACCCAATATCCGAATCGCTCGATCGGTATCAGGATCGGCGCGGCACACGGCATCTCTTGCGACGCGATCGATCTCCTCGCTGAGGCGATCGTCGACCGCAACTCCGAGGTTGCCCATGCGGTAGCGCATAGCGGCGCTTGCGATGGCGGCGTGATTCATTGCGCGGTCACTTTCGTCGCGGACCTTGCATCGAGCCGACTGCTCGTTCCCATCAACTCACAGGTTACGCAGCGCGGTCACTTGGAACGTGGACCCCATTGGTATGGATGGCTTATGGAATAGATGTCTGCTGCGCTCCGGGGCAGCAACCGTGCTCGCAGGGACTTGGACGCACGCCGAGCGACGACATTGCGAGGGCCGGAGCGCCTGATTCGTGTTCGTCCATCAACTCGAGAACCAATTCAGCGAATCGTGGATCGGCCCCGACGGTGGGTACGCGATACATCGTGATCCCATGACGCTCAGCGGTTGTTCGCGCGACAACGTCGAGATCGTGAATCACCTCCATGTGATCGGAGACGAACCCGAGCGGAACGACCACGACAGAGGAGGCACCGGATTTCGCGAGTTCGAGGAGGTGGTCGCTGATGTCGGGTTCTAGCCACGGCTGCGCGGGTGAGCCGCTGCGACTCTGCCACGCATGCGAGGTTCCGGTGACCCGGCGACTCTGGTCGACACCATCCATGATCAACCCGGACGTTGCTCGTAGCTGACGCTCGTAGTCACACGAGGCGGCCATCGTCAGCGGCAGGCTGTGAGCCGTGAATACGATGTGGATATCTCCGTCGTGAGCGGTCGCTGCCATGTCGAGCGTGGCCTGGACCCTGTCGATCATCGGCTTGACGAAGCCTGGGTGATCGAAATACTGACGCAGTTTGGTGATCTGCGGTGCCTGTTCTCCGACGGTTGCACATGCCCGTGAGATGTCGTCGAGGTACTGCCGACATCCACTATTTGAGCTGTATGCGGACGTGACGAACGCAGCTGCATGTCCGATGCCGTCGGCTGTCATCTGTTCGATTGTGTCGTGGAGGAAAGGATGCCAGTTGCGGTTGCCCCAGTAGATGTGCAGGGAACGGTCTTGGACGATGAGCTGGCGTTGGATCTCGTCGATTAGCCGTCGGTTCTCAGCATTGATCGGGCTGATACCGCCATATGCCGCGTACTGTTCGGCGACGACGGCGAGACGCTCAGCGGGTATATCGCGACCGCTGGTGACGTTGGCGAGAAAAGGAGCGACGTCGTCGGGACCCTCGGGTCCACCGAAGGACACGACCAGCAGGGCGTCAAACGGATCGGTCATGTCTGCTGGCATTCTGGACAGTACCAACACTTCCGCTGGGCGATTTCGACGAGCCGGATCTCCGTACCGCAGCGATGGCAGCGTTCGGAGTCACGCTTGTAGACGTAGAGTCGCTCATCGTCGTCGAGCCGCTGCAACCGGCGCGGCCCACCCACCTCGGATGGGTCCCGGGTGATGATGCGACCCTGACGAACGCCTCGGCGCATGAGCGTTCGGATTGTGTCCCACATATCGGCGAGAGTCGTCTTGTCGACAGTTGCGGCTGATGTCGTCGGTCGAATCCCGGACAAGAAGCACAGCTCGGCACGGTAGACGTTGCCTATCCCTGAGACACGTCGCTGATCGAGTAGCGCCGCGCCGATCGGTTTGCGCGTTGAGTTGATCTGCTCGATGAACGCGGACGGATCGGACGAACGTCCGAGTGGATCTGGTCCGAGACCTGCGCAAATCGCCGCATGCACGTCGGGAGAGATGACAGCGCAGGTGCTGGGTCCGCGCAGATCCCAGCTGATACCGGATGCGGCGAGCCGTAGTCGGCAATGGGCGTCGGCGCCGTCGACGGAGGGTCCAAACTTTCCGATGAGACCCAGATGCACGTGCAGGATGTCGTTACCGAAATGACCGAAGAGGTGTTTGCCATCGGCCTCGAACCGGTCGACGACGCGTTGGTCTATCACAGCGGCGCCATCGGCGAACCGGCCCTGCGGAGAGCTAGCTGTGATAGGGCCGTCGCCGAAAAGTCGGTCGAGGTCGTTGCGAAGTCGGCGGATCGTGTGTCCTTCTGGCACGGGATAAACCTACTGGCGCTCGCCCCCTCGGCCGACGCCGAACACCGTCGCGCGGCGTTTGGGTTGTTTGGGTGGCGCAATCGAGGCTTGGCCGATAGTGTTCCGCGCGCCTCGGGCGGTGTCTGTACTTCGTCGCGTGGTTCCGATGATGGCAGACCTTCTTTTTTCTCCAATATTTCGCCGTGGTATTGCCACGGTGGTTCTGGTAGCAGGCGCCTTCACTGGCATGGTGACCTCGGCCGCTTCCGAGGTCGACCTTCGACTTGGCCCAACCGAGCGCCCAGCCGCCTACACCCACCAGATCCGCCCCGTCGAGGGGGCGATCGAGCGTCTCGGAGACGCAGAGCAGGAGAGCGAGCTGATACGCGCGGCGACCGAGTCCGTTCTGATCGACTATCGAGACCTATCGGCGCAGCAAGCGCAGCTGAGCGCTACCGCGGCCAGCACCGTCGAACAGGTTGCCGATGCACGTCGTGATGCGAGGTCACTCTCGGTTGATGCGTTCATCTCCGGCGGCTCGATGTCGAACACATCGGCACTCATCGCGAGCGTCGACGCCAACGATTTCGCCTGGCGCAACTATCTCTTGATCCAACAGTCGCTCGCTCGTGTTCGTGCCGCGACGCGACTCGAGGCCCTTCGGGTGTCATCGTCTGCCGAGTTGTACGACCTGGGTCACAGAGTCGAAAATGTCGCCGATCGGCTGGCGATAGTCGAGGAGGACAGCGACCGCGCCCGTTCTGCCGTCGCGATAGCGGAGACCGAATTGATCATCGCTCGGGCGTGGCGACGTGCTCACGCTGCAGCGGAGTTTCTACGGCAAGGAAGACATGGGACTCACCGAGCGCCTTTTGGGCGAGCTCCCCGGCATCTTCAACTGGTCTATCAAAGGCTGGCAGCAACTCCAAGAACGAGGCTACTTCCAGCAACCGGCCTCATCCAAGGACACCATCGACGAGCTGTACGACCTCGGCAGCCCGGTTGGAGCATTCATCCGCGACTGCTGCGCCGTCGGAGCCGGCCGCAGCGTCGAGTGTGGGGTGCTGTTCGGCCGCTGGAAGGACTGGTGCAGCGAGCAGGGCCGTGACCGTCCCGGCACTTTGCAAACCTTCGGCCGCGACCTCCGCGCCGCCGTGCCCGGCCTCAAAACCACGCGGCCGCGAACCTGGGAAGGGCGAATCAGACACTACGAGGGCGTCGTACTCACGTAGCTGGGCCTCGATGGTCCG
>JADFOM010000309.1 GCA_022562835.1 Acidobacteriota bacterium
TGATTGAGGACAGTCCCCATGAAGAATGTGGCATCGTCGCGGTCGCATCGGCCTCCCAGCCGGTGTCCAGCCTCGCGTTTTTTGGCCTCTATGCGCTTCAGCATCGAGGTCAGGAAGCCGCAGGCATCGCGGTAAGTAATGGCAAGACGCTGCATGTACACAAGGATGAAGGCCTGGTCAGCCAGGTGTTCTCCCCTGCCACACTCGATCCAATGGTCGGCGACCTGGCCATTGGGCATACGCGCTACTCAACCACCGGGGCTCCCGGTGCACGCAACGCGCAGCCGTTCGTAATCGAAACGCTGCACGGACCAATCGGTGTCGCTCACAACGGCAACCTCGTCAATGCGCCCGCGCTGCGTCAAGAGCTCCTCACCAACGGCGCTGGGCTCTCGTCGTCGAGTGACACCGAAGTCATGGCCCTGCAGCTCGCCGGGGCCGACGGCGACAGCTGGGAAGAGCGGCTTGCGAACGCTATGAAACAGTGGGAGGGCGCGTACTCGCTAGTGGTGCTCACTGCGGATCGCATCCTTGCGGCAAGAGATCCGTGGGGGTTCCGACCGCTCAGTATCGGAAGACTCAGCGACGGTCATGTCATCGCGTCCGAGACCGGCGCATTGATGACCGTCGGCTGCACGCACCTGCGCGAGGTCGAGCCCGGCGAGATCGTCACGCTGACCACCGCGCTGGCCCGCACGCGAGGCGTCCTAGAACCCCACTCTCCAGGCGCGCGGTGCACCTTCGAACACATCTACTTCTCGCGTCCTGACGCCGTTTGGGATGGCCTCAGCGTCCACCAGGTGCGACAACGGCTCGGCGCAGCGCTCGCCGAAGAACACCCGGCGGACGTCGACGTCGTCATCCCCGTGCCCGATTCGTCGACGCCCGCAGCCATCGGGTACGCAGCAGCGCTCGGCGTGCCGTACAACGAGGGTTTCGTCAAGAACCGGTACATCGGACGGACCTTCATCGAGCCCACCGATGCGCTTAGGAAGATGGGCGTATCAATGAAGTTCAATACGCTACGGGACAACATCGACGGGAAGAGAGTCGCCGTGATCGACGACTCGATCGTCCGGGGCAACACCTCGGGCCCCTTGCTCCGCCTGATCAGGCAGGCAGGGGCCAAGGAAGTGCACCTACGGATCACCTGTCCGCCGATCACCAACCCGTGTTACATGGGCGTCGACATGGGGACCCACGACGAACTCATCGCTCATCATCTCAGCGTTGAGGAGATCCGCGAGCACATCGGTGCGGACACACTCGGATTCCTCAGCCTCGAGACGATGATGGCCGCACTGGGACGCACCGACGGCTACTGCAACGCCTGTTTCACCGGTGAATACCCGATCGCCATCGATGGGATACGTTCCAAGCAGGACTTCGAGGGAGCGTTGGGTTGAGTCTCAGAGTGTTGGTGGTCGGATCGGGTGGGCGCGAGCACGCCTTGGCGACTGCTATTGCAGCGTCGCCGCATGTCGACCGTCTCTTCGTCGCGCCCGGCAACGGTGGGACCGTCGAGCACAACGTCGCACTCGACATCGAGAATCACACGGCCGTCCGCCGCTTCGCACAGGTCAACAATCTCGATCTCGTCGTGATTGGACCGGAGGCGCCGTTGGTAGCGGGTCTTTCCGACCATCTACGGGAGCGGGGAATCAACGTCTTCGGACCCTCAGCGGCCGCGGCGCGGCTCGAAGGCTCGAAGGAGTTCTCCCGCGCGTTCGCCGAGCGCGTCGGCATCGCGTCGCCTCGTTATGCAGCCTTCGACAACGCCGTCGAAGCCATTTCTTGGGTTGATGCCGCCGACTTCGACGTGGTCGTCAAGGCCGACGGACTCGCCGGTGGCAAGGGCGTCACCGTCACCGAAAGCCGCTCAGATGCGGTCAACGCTATAGAGGAATGTTTCGCTGGCCGATTCGGCGACGCTGGAGCAACCGTCGTCCTCGAGGAGCGCCTCGAAGGCACTGAGGTCTCGCTGCTCGGATTCTGTGACGGTCACACCGTCTCGGTCATGCCGCCCGCGCAGGACCACAAACCCGCCTACGACGGCGACCTCGGTCCCAACACTGGCGGGATGGGTGTGTTTGCACCCACTCCAGCGGTGCCTACCGAGGCTCTCGGCAAACTGGCCGAGGAGTTTCTCGAACCTGCGGTCGCCGCACTCGCCGCGGACGGTAGCCCATTTGTCGGAGTGCTCTACGCCGGTCTGATGATGACAGACGACGGTCCACGCCTGCTCGAGTACAACGTGAGATTTGGTGATCCGGAGGCAGAGGTTCTTCTGCCCCTGCTCGAGACCGACATCATCGAGGTCATGGGGGCGTCGGTCAGGGGAAGACTGCACGAGCTACCAGTACGTTGGAGCAACAACGCGTGCACAGGCGTGATCCTGGCGTCGGGAGGCTACCCCGGTGAGTACACGGTCGGTATCCCGATCGAGGGCCTCGACACCGTGAACGACGATGCGTTCGTCTACCACGCCGGAACGACGATAGAGGACGATCAGACCGTCACCGCGGGTGGTCGCGTGTTGTGCGTGAGCGCCGTTGGACCAACGCTGGAGGATGCCACCGAGCGAGCCTACGCGTCGGTCGCAAACATTGGCTTCGAGGGCAGTTTCCATCGACGCGATATTGGAAGGCTCAACGGAGTGAACACGAAAGCAAACGATCCCTACGCGGCTGCCGGTGTCGACATCGCCGCTGGCCACGAGGCGGTCGACCTGATAGCCGCCGCGGTTCGTGCCACCCACGATGAACGAGTGCTTAGGGGCATCGGTGCATTCGGCGGAGCGATCAGCCTCGTCGGCCTCCCAGACGACGCCGTGCTCGTTGCCTCCACCGATGGGGTTGGCACGAAGTCCTTGCTCGGAGCAGCTCATGACCGCTGGGAGGATCTAGGACGCGACATCGTCAACCACGGAATAAACGACGTGTTGGTCCAGGGCGCGCGGCCCCTGGCATTTCTCGACACTATCTCCGCGCAGAAGCTCGACCCATCGATCGTCGAGCGCATCGTCACAGGTATGGCCGATGCGTGCTTGTTGGCGTCCTGTCCCCTGCTCGGTGGCGAGACCGCCGAAATGCCCGGCGTCATCGCAGAGGGCGCAGTTGACATCACCGGCACCATGCTTGGGGTTGCATCCGCCGCTCGACTGTTGCCGCGGTCGGTTGCTGTGGGCCATGTGCTGATCGGCCTGTCGTCGAGCGGACCACACACAAACGGCTACACCCTGATCCGTAATGCGGTTGGCGAGCACGAGGGCGCCGACATCGACGCTCTCCTCGCCCCGCATCGCAGTTACCTCAAGGTGCTCGGACGGGTGCTCCACGACGACCTTGCGGACGCACTGGTGCACATAACCGGGGGTG
>JADFOM010000310.1 GCA_022562835.1 Acidobacteriota bacterium
CGGCACTCGCATGGTCTCCTCCGCTGAGTCTCCAGTCCACGACAACTGGAAGCAGGCCATCATCGATGCAGATGAAACCTCGACGCTCGTACTCAACCGACACACGTCTCCCGCCCTGCGAGCACTACGGACCGATCTGACGACTTCACTCGAGTTCGACCAGGAACAGAATGCAATGTCGACGCTCATGGGTTCACATCTCGATCTCTACTTCGGCGGCGATATGGAGGCAGCCGTTGCGCTGTCGGGCCAGGTAGCAGGGCGCATCGACGAGATCCGGCCGGTCGCCGAGATAATCCGTGAGTGTGCCGAGGAATGTCTCGCGACGATGGAGGCGATGGCAGACCAGTACCTCTCATGACACGGCCTGGTGTCAGACACCGAGCGCCTAGAGAGACGCCCTTATCGAATCGGCGACGCGAGCCGGATCCTCCAGAGGTCCAAAGTGGGTCCGATCCTCCCAACACAGCAGCCTGGCGTTGGGAATGGCATCGACCACCGCACCTGCGGATGAGGCGGGACCGCCGCCGTCGCCGCTGCCGACAACGGTCACGGTCGTCGCGACCGATCCGAGCCGCTCGAACACGTCGGTGCGACTCGCCTCGAAGGTCCGCGCCTCGGTTTCGGCACGACAGCGCAACCTGACCCCACCATCGATGGGTTCGAAACCATGCTCGACATACGCTTGAACACTCTCGGGATCGCAGCCGGCGAACGGCGGCTTTGACGTGTAGCGCTCGAAGGCTGCATCTGTGCTGTCAAATACCTCACGTCGACGTCGTGCCGCGGCGGCCATCGGATTTTCATCGGCACCGAGTCGCTCGAATCCGATGATCGGCTCGTAGAGCCAGGCCGAATCGAACAGACCCGGGTTGGAGATCTCGAGAATCATCGCCAAACACCCACCGAAGGAATGACCCACCACCGACAGAGAGCCGGACAAGTCGAGCGTGTCGATCACCGATTCGATGTCTCGAGCGGCCTGCGACCACTCCATCGACACATCATCAGAGATGGCGCTTCGACCGTGGCCCCGGGCATCGACCGACACACATCGCAGACCATCGAGCCTGTCGATCACCGGGTCCCACATGCGTCCATGCATTCCAGTCGCGTGGAGGAACAACACATCGGGTCCAGATCCCAGGTAGTCGTACGCAAAGATGTCCGGTCCATCGCCAGTGTCGACGATGACGGTGTTTGGATCACTCACGACGTAGCGACTCGAATAGCCGACCACACGCGCTCGGGGGTGCAGGGCATGTCAATGTGACGAATACCGAGATGCGACACTGCGTCGATCACGGCGTTCTGAATGGCCGGTGTCGAACCGATGGTGGCCGCTTCTCCGATGCCTTTGGCGCCAAGTGGATTGCGTGGCGTCGGAGTCTCAGAGATGACCCGCTCAACGAGGGGCAGCTCGGTGGCCGAGATGATCGAGTAGTCGGCAAAGTTTGTTGTGCGCGGCGTGCCATCATCGTCGTAGATGACCTGTTCGAGCAGCGCTTGGGCCGCGCCCTGCGCAAATCCGCCGTGAACCTGGCCGGCTGTGATGATCGGGTTCACGATCGTTCCGGCATCGTCGACCGCGATATGGCGCAGCATCTCGACCGCACCGGTCTCGCTGTCAACCTCCACCACGCTGAGATGGGTGCCAAATGGAAAGGTCTCACCCTCCTGGTGAAAAGTCGAGAGAGCGGTGAGCGGCTCGGTCGTGTCCGCTGCAACATCGGCCCATGTAACGACGCGGGCCGGAGTTCCTACGACATGGAAGCCACCCGCGTCCGCATCGAGGACAACGTCGTCGACCGCTGCCTCGAGCAGTTCGGCCGCGCCCTCCTTGGCCAGGCCGACCAGAGCCACCGATGCGTTCTGCACCGCCGAACCCGAGAGCTGAACCGACCGTGATCCGCCTGTCGAGGACCCCTCGGCGACCACATCGGTATCGCCGTGGACGATCTCGACATCGTCGATGTCCACGGCGAGCTCGGTCGCGGCGATCTGTGCCCAGGTTGTGTGATGGCCCTGACCGTAAGGATTGGAACCGGTCTGGATGACGAAGCGCCCATCGGGTTTCAACTCCGCGTGGGTGTATTCGCCACCGCCGCCGAACGCGGTGATCTCAACGTAACTAGCCAGGCCGATACCGAGCAGCTTCGTATCGCCTTGCTCTCGCCTCGCCTCCTGTTCAGCGCGCAATGCCGAATAGTCAGCTGCCTCGAGTGCCTTGTCGAGTGCGGCTTCATAGTCACCCGAGTCATAGGTCGTGTTTGTCGCTGTAGTCCACGGAAAGTCATCCGCTGAATGGAAGTTACGGCGGCGCAGTTCTGCGGGATCAATGCCGGTCTCCGCGGCGAACAGATCGAGAGCCCTCTCCAACGCCGCTGCGGCTTCGGGACGTCCGGCGCCCCGGTACGCACTCACAGGGGTCGTGTTGGTCAGAACCGAACGTACGGGCACCGCGATATTGCCGAGGTCATAGCAACCAGATGACATCATTGCCGTGCCGGTCGGCAGCAACGCACCATATTTGGCGTATGCGCCACAGTCCTGGACGATCTCGAGGCGGTAATGGGTCAGATCGCCATCGGCGGTTCCCCCGAGGGTCACCGTCTGATGCTGGGCGCGTCCCTGCACCATCGCCAGCATGTTCTCGGTGCGTGTCTCAGCCCACAGCACGGGCCGCCCAACCATGCGCGCAAATACACAGATCGCGACCTCGTCGGTATGAGGAGATCCCTTGGCGCCGAAACCTCCACCAACATCTGCCGACACCACACGCACCTGCTCGGGCGGCATCGAAAAGGTGTCAGCGAGGGTGTCGCGCAGTGGATGTGCTCCTTGAGTGCTGGCATACACAGTGAGATGGTCGCCCTCCCACTCGACCGCGATCACCCTTCCTTCTATTGGGCAGGCCGCGACGCGCTGGTTGAGCACAGGCGAGGTGACCACCACATAGCACGGATCGAATTTGACATCGTCGTCGCCGAAGCTGAACGCCACGTTCCCGGCATCGAACAGCTGGACTGCATCGGGAGACGCCGCCGCGACCGGATCGACAATCGCCTCGAGTGTTTCGATGTCAACCGAAACTGCTTCGGCCGCATCGGTCGCCTGCGCGGCGGTCTCAGCGAGCACAGCAGCGATGGTCTCACCGACGTAGCGCACTCGTTCGCCGGCCAGGAAGGGCTCGGTGTACTCGACATCGACAAAACCTGACGCCGCAGCTGGGGGTTCGATGGTCGAGTCGAGATCATTGGCCGTGTAGATCGCTACAACACCCGGCAGCTCGAGGGCCTCGTTGGTGTCGATCGAAACGATCCGACCGTGAGCAACGGTCGAGCGCACATAGAC
>JADFOM010000311.1 GCA_022562835.1 Acidobacteriota bacterium
CACTCACCGTGTCGCACCTCGTGCTCTGTGACGCGTTCCGTCATCCCGCGGTTCTCGCCAAACAAGCTGTCACGCTCGACCACGCTTCGAACGGGCGCTTCGAGCTCGGCATCGGCTGGGGTTCCGTGCCCGCCGAGTTCGACACCTTCGGCGTGTTCTCGACCGAAGCGAGGGAGAGGGTCGCGCGCCTCGCAGAGTCGCTCAAGATTATCACCTCGCTGTGGAACGGTGATGTCGTCAACTTTGAGGGAACCCACCATCGGTTGAAGGGGGCCTCGCAGCAACCGACGCCACAAGATATCCCGATCATCATCGGCGGTTCGGGCCCACGCACCCTCGAACTCGTTCGGGACTACGCAACATGGTGGAATTGCCCCATCCACCAACTCGACAGATTCGATGAACTGCGCCATACCGTCGGCGACGCCAAGCCATCGATCCAGACAATGGTGACCTTCGCTCCCGACCCCACGACACACGACGACGTGATGGCGCTTGCGAGTAAGCGCTTCGGCGCGATGAGTGATCAGCGAATCGCTGGGGATGCCGCTGCCACGCTCGCAGGCTTCGCAGCGCTCGAGGCGCGCGGCGTACAACGCGTCTACACCTGGATGACCGACTTCGCCGAGCCCGACAACCTCGCTCGCTTCGGCGACGAGATCATTGCCCCGGGCCGAAGCTGAACGGAGCGATCGCGTGCGCATAGAACCCCTCGACGAGGCGAACTACCTTGCGATCACCAACTACAGCGAGGATGGATCAAGTCACGTCGATGCAGTCTGGTTCGCAGGACAGGGCGGTCGGTTCGTGTTCCGCACGCCGAGCAATGATGACCTGGCGCAACGGCTGCGGTCTACGGATCGAGTCGAGGTGGCCGTTTCAGATGCGAAGGGGCGGGTTCAGCCTGGCGCCGTCACCCTCGCGGCGATCGCCCGGGAACGGCCAGATGATCTCGTGGCAGCGGGAGAACTCATCGCTCGCAAGTACGGTTTGCGATGGCGACGCAGCGAACTCGGCTCAGATCTGTGGCGCAAGGTAGCTAGCCGCGATGACCCTGAAATGACTATCTTCGAGATCACCCTCACCGAAGCGATCTGAGCAATGGTGTCAGACACCGAGAGCACTGTGCGCCCTCACCCAGCCGGCTATGCGCTGGGTGTCTGACACCGCTATTCACCGGTCCAGTTTGGGGAGCGTTTTTCGGCAAACGCGGTGGCACCCTCGGTGGCATCGGACGACGCGAACACCGACATGTGCTGGGCTTGAAACGCCCAGAACTCTTCTTCAGTACGGCCCTGCGTTTCGCGTAACACCGCCTTGGAGGCTTTGAGCGCCAGAGGGGCATTCGCGGCGATCTGCTCAGCCAAGGCCATCGCCCGTTCGACCGCGGCTCCCTTCTCGACGACCTCGTCTACAAGCCCGTAGCGCTCGGCTTCAACAGCGGTGATCGGCGCCGCTGTCAGTGCCATCTTCATCGCGATCCCGTAGGGCACGCGGCGCGGTAGCCGCAACAAAGCGCCGGCGCCGGCGAATAGTCCGACTCCTGCTTCGGGTATGCCGAGCTTCGCGTTCTCCGCGGCAACAACGATGTCACAGGACAACGCGATCTCAAGCCCTCCCGCGAGTGCAAATCCTTCGACCGCCGCGATCAGCGGCTTGTCTGCTGAGCGCTGCGTGATCCCCGCGAACCCGCGATCGTCGACGGTCGGCATGCCACCCTCAACAAACGCCTTGAGGTCCATCCCGGCCGAGAATCCCCTGCCCTCGCCCGTCAACACCCCGACCGACAGCGTGTCATCGGCGTCGAGTTCGTCAAGAGCTCCAGCGAGACCGACCGACAGCGCCATATTGACGGCGTTACGTGCGTCGGGCCGATTCAAGGTGATCAAGAGCACCTTGCCTCGACGTTGAGTGAGAATCTCATCAGACATGACGTGTTGTGCCCCTGGGTAGCGAAGTCTCCTGAACGCTGCGCAACGCTACAACCCTCTAACCATCGTCGAGCTATCCGCCCAGCGTCTAGTTCTCGCCTTCTAGGAGACCCTCCAGGAATTCTTCTAAGCCTGGAATCGAGCCGTTGGACTCACCGAACAGTTCACCGAAGTAGTCCTCAAGGTCCTCGAACTCATCGGGCAGATCATCGAACAGACCATCGAGTTCGTCGGGCAGATCATCGAACAGACCATCGAGTTCGTCGGGCAGATCACCGAGAAAGTCCTCCGGATTGAAGTCGCCTGGCAGCTCGTCGAATAAGCCATCAAACGCATCGGGCAGACCATCGAGCCCACCTGGCAATTCGTCGAACAGATCGCCGAACAACCCCCCACCCAACACGAACGGATTGTGGCCAAAGAAGCCCACGCCGTAGAACGACGATTCATCGAACCACTCTTGGTCGAAGCTGCTCGAGTCGGTAGCGTCGATCTCGCCGTCCAACGTTTGGCTCATGAAGCCCACCTCGCCGGTTGCGAAGCCGACGTCGAAAGTAACGATGTGCAGTTCGACATCGTCAGGCGCCGCGAAGTAGTCAGCCTCCGCCTCGCCGGGACCGTTGTCGTTCCGGTAGCCGAGCTCGATCAGTCCTGGATCGATGCCATAGTCGATCAACTCCGAGTTGCGGCTGTCGGCCAGGGTCACGAAACCCAAGCGCGCAAGAACTTCGTCATCATCGAGGCCGTCAGCTTCGTCGCCCAACGCGAGCTTGCTCATCGACACGACATCGTCACGGTCAGCAGCAATGACCATTGCCAGATCCAAGTCGTCGCCAGATTCGGGCGCAACCCGAAAGCGGATTGCTCGATTGGCGTCAACCGACTGCGCGAAATCGACAGCCGCCTGGCCAGAATTGAGCTCGGCGATCTCCGACGCTGAATCAGAGTCGCCGTCGTCGCTAAGAAGCAGAATCAGGCCCCCGACCACGGCCACAAGAACCGCTACGCCGATGCCGATCGAGATCCAGGGAGTCTGGCTGCCCTCGGCGCCCTCGACGGAGGCGACACCGCGGCCGGGATCGACGCCGGCAACGGCCGTATCCTGGTGGTCGCCGACGAGGACCACCGCACCACCTCGATCCGCCGGACGCTCGAGAGCGAACATCGGGTGAGCGCCGAGAGCGATGGCGGAAAGGCGCTCGCCGAGGCGTGTCGCTCGCGGACCACCGTCTGATCGACGCGGGGCTCGGCCAGAGCGGCCCCCCGGCCGGAGCCTCCGGGTAGTCTGCCTGGCTGGGAGGTGTCGATGGGTGCGGGGCGGCGGGGTGGAGCGATCACCGCACGGGTCGTACTGCTGAGCGTCGTCGTCGGGCTCGTCGCCGTGGCAGGCACTGCGGCGGTCGGCTACCGCGTGTTCCG
>JADFOM010000312.1 GCA_022562835.1 Acidobacteriota bacterium
GCTGATCGAGCACGAGGGCGGCCAGGTCGTCAACGTTCTGCCCGAACCGGAGTACACGGCCGCGCATATCCCAGGGAGTATCAACATTCCCCTAAAGCTCCTCAACGCCTCGACGACCTCTGTCTTGAGCCGGGGTAAACCGGTTGTCGTGCATTGACACGACGGTCTTTGAGACATGTCTCCACGGGCCGCGTGTCGGCTCGAACGAATCGGATTCCCCACCGTGTACGACTACGTCTTGGGTATTGCCGACTGGAAAGGCGCAGGTCTTCCCGTCGAAGGTGAGGATGTGCAGACCCAGACCGTGGGCGATGCGTTGCTTTCCGATTTCCCGACGTGCGAACCCGGCGACCGTCTCGGCGATGTGCGCTCTCGCACCTTCGATGCCGGCCGGGACGAATGTATCGTCGTCGACTGCGGCGGGCTCGTCGCCGGCCGACTCCGGGCGCCGATCTGGGAGGGCGACCCTGACGCAACGGTTGAATCGGTCATGGAGCCCGGCCCGACAACTGTGCGGCCTGACGTCGCACTTAGTCCCTTGGTAGAACGGATGCGGAAACAAGCAACAACGCTTGTGGTGGTAGCCACGCCACAGGGCGAACTTGTCGGTGTGCTGCTCCGCGACGATGCCGAGCGGGTAGTCACCAAAGAGCCGCTGAGCGATTGAGCTGGTCGGTATTGGCTGGCGCCTTGCCGTTTCACGCGGGGGTCTCCGTCGATCCGACCCCTCACACGATTGCTGCTTCACCAACACCGAAAACCTTGGATCGACTTCAAGGTCAAGAGGTTTCTCCGGAGAGCCTGGGACGTCTTGCCTATAGCGGGAAGACATCGGCGAAGAAGCTCGAGAACACGCCGAGCGCGATGAACCAAACCCCAACACCCAACAGGATCCGTCCGCCCCACCGTTTCACTGTGGGCGCTCCTGCCTTGAGCGCGTCAACAGTGCGCTGTTGAGCAGCGCCGACGATCAACGCGAGCCCAAACATCAAGATCACGATCATCAGCGCGGCAACACCGAACGCGATGAACGCCGCTGAGGCCCCGCCCACGATGAGCGATTGCCCAGCCAGACCGGCCAGGATCGGCCCCGTTCAACCGAACCCAGCAGCAAGATAGGCGAACCCAAACAGACCGTATTGCAGCAGCTGGGGCTGCTCCCGGGCCTCTCGACGTTGGCGCAACAAGAAAACGTTCAACGCGGGCTCGAATCGCCGCAGCGGGATAGTGATGCGCCCGACCTGGACCAACCCGACGAGGATCAAAAACGCACCAGCCGTCATGCGCAGAATCCGACCGGTGGTGCTGGTGAACGTTACGTCTTTGATGATGACGTCGCCTCCCAGCGCGATCGCGGTTCCGAGCAACGCCAAGAACGCCACGACACCCAACGACAAGGCCGTAGCAAATGCGAGAGAGTTCCGGGTTGGCTGCCGTCGGTCACCGGTCTGTGCGCGTTCTGCCACGGGTCGGGCCAGCATCGCGACGAGCAGCGGAAACGAGCACGGCGAGAAGAACGACGCAATACCCGCGGCCGCGGCGAGCACGATCAGACCCGCGCCGACGCCGGCGGAGAGATCGAGCCTGGGATAGATGACGAAGCCGAGGTAGCCGACGAGGCCGGCGACGAGAACCGCGATCGCCAGTGCCGCGTAGCGGACAAAGGACGCACTACCGGGTTCAGCATCACCCCTGGTTGCGTCGCTCATTACGATTCAACTCTTCCAAACGTTGGCTACGCAACCGACCATAGACCCTGAACCCAACTTCAGGGTCAACCGGTATCATCGGGTTCATGCGAATCGGAGAACTAGCCGACGACGTCGCCATCACCACCGAAGCGGTCCGTTACTACGAAAAAGTCGGCCTCCTCACGGCGCCGACACGGACCCCGTCGGGATATCGCGACTATGACCACCAGGCACTGGAAAGGCTCCGGTTCATCCGAACAGCCCAAACCGTGGGGTTCAGCCTCGGTGAGATCGGCGAGATCCTCGCCCTGCGCGATGACGGCGAGACGCCTTGCGATCACGTGCGCCAGCTCATCGCGAAACACGCCGCCGACCTCCAGCAGCGCATCGAAGGCCTACAGGCCATGCAGGCCGACCTGCACCAACTCGCGGCCGTCGCCGCGGCCGCCCCACCCAGCAGCGCAACCGCCACGCACTGCCATATTCTCGAATCCGCCGGACCAGCGTCGACATAGCGCAACATGAGGTCATGCCCTGGGGTTGTCGTCGACGGGTCCGATACTTACGCTCCCATGGTCCCAGACATCAAAGGCCCCACTTGAGCGACGAAGAAACCTTCAGGCACGAGCTTCGTGTATGGCTCGAATCCAACTTCGATGCCGACACACGCGACGCCGTGCGCAGCAGCGACGAAGACGAACAATTCGAAGCGCACCGCCGCTGGAACGCAATTTTGGTCGACGCTGGTTATGGCGCCGTTGCCTGGCCTAAACAATACGGAGGCCGCGACGCCGGCATCCTCGAACAGCTCGCCTACACCGAGGAGATGGCGATGTCGGGCGCCCCTGGACCGATCAACGCGATCGGAGTCGCGAACATCGCCCCCGCGATCATGGCCTACGGCACCGATGAGCAGAAAGATCGGTTCCTCAAACCGATCCTTCGAGGCGACGAAATCTGGAGTCAGGGAATGTCCGAACCCGACGCCGGGTCAGACCTCGCATCGTTGAGCTGTCGCGCCATACGCGACGGCGACGACTTCATAATCAACGGCCAGAAGACCTGGAACTCCAACGGTCACCGTGCCCAGTGGTGTCAGCTCTATGTACGCACCGACGTCGACGCGCCAAAACACAAAGGCATCACAACACTGCTCGTCGATCTGACCCTGCCCGGCATCGAAGCACGCCCCGTGGTGTCCATGGCCGGCGATGTCGGCTTCAGCGAGCTGTTCTTCAGCGACGCCCGCGTCCCCGTCTCGTCCCTGCTCGGCGAGCTCAACGAAGGCTGGGGCGTCGCCACAAACACTCTCAGCCACGAACGCGCCGGCGTCGCCAGCCTCTACCTCATGGTGCGAAAAACCTACGACGACCTCGTGACAGAAGCCGGTGAGTCGCGCCCCGACGGCACCCGAGCGCTCGACGACGCCGTCGTTCGCGACTCACTGATGAAGAGCTACGCCAGGGTCCGCAACCTCGAATTCCTCGCAAAACGTATGCTCGGCGCCACAATCGCCGGCAACACCCCGGGTGCAGAGGCGAGTGTCATCAAGCTGGCCTGGTCACAGACGAGTCAATCCCTCGGCACCCTGGCCGTTGACATCTTGGGCATGGCGGCACTCGATGGGCGCTGGGCCCGCGGAATGCTGGGTTCACGG
>JADFOM010000313.1 GCA_022562835.1 Acidobacteriota bacterium
ATGTTGTTGATGTCGATCAGCGCGCCCGGCGAGGCAAAGCGCAGCTTCATCATCGGCAGCAGGCTCTGACCACCTGCGAGCACCTTGGCTTCGCCTTGCCCGAGGCGAAGCATGTCGACGGCAGCTTCGATGGTGTCGGGCGCCTCATAGCGAAATCGTGATGGATACATGCGAATTGGGACGTCCTTTTGCGGGCTCTACGTCTCGGCGTCGGGTTGGTGCGGGTCGGCAATGGCGACCGGCAACGATTCTGCATCGGGCTCAGGACGGGGCTCCTGGTGGGGAGGCCATGGTCCTTGCACGGGTTGTGAGGCCACCTTGAGATGAGCGATCAGCTGCGGCCACGCCCACACGGTCGGACTCGGACCAGTCTTTGGCGAATCCTCGATCAACTCGTACATCCTCGGATTTCGCTGGCCATGGCCGGTCGACTCGTTCTCCACGCGATCCCCCTCCGGGTCCCCTCCGTGTGCTGTGCCCACCCCACGGTTGAACCGCGATGACGGGCCAGTGCGACCCTACCGCACGCTGGCCTTGGCGACCAGAAGACGGTGATCGGCTCCGACGACAGATTGTTTTGCTCCACCCCGACAAGGGATGACGGTCCTCATTAACCGACCGACCGGGCTGGACGGCAATCGAGACGATCTGCGTCGGAAGGTCAGCCGCCGGTTAGATCTGGGGACAGTGGCAGTCAGCAGGAGACGACGATGCCCCTGTTTGTGGGGGCGGTCGTTCCCTGGGCGGTGTTGAACACGCATTCTGCGTTGTTTGTCAGCGGCGCACCGCCCATGCCGGGCGAGTTCGTGTATCCCCAAGAGTTGACCGATACCACAGGTCCGCTCCCCGTAGCTTCGTTCATGGGCTGGACCCAGGGTCCACCCGAGGAACCGCCCGAGAGTTCGCAGCTAGGCAGCCAGTAGTCATTGTAGGAGCCTTCCAATTCGAGGCCCTCGGCGCAGTACATGAAGTTCGGGTCGTCACTGTACGAATAACCCAACGCGTGCGCGATGTCGCCCAGAGCCGCCTGCGGGGAGAACTGGATGGGCAACGTCCCGGCCGCTAGCTCGAGCGAGGCTGTAGCAGTCGCGGTTCCAGTGTGTGCCCCTGTGACCGGCACCACGTAGTAGCCGTAATCCCATGGGATGTTTTCGGGAAACTTGCGGCTCGCCCAGTCGTTGTCGACCACGCCGTGGGTCGGTTCCCAGCAACCAAGGGGATCGTTCGAACAGTTCAGATCGGTTTCCGCTCCGCTCGTCTCGGCCTGGTTCGGGATGAACAACACGTTACGGGCGAAGGCTTTGCGGGCGTCGTCATAGACGCAATGGGCCGCGGTCAAAATGATCGACTGCCCGGCAGCGGCGTCGGCCACCGCGGTGCCCGAGCAGACGTAACCTTTCCAGCGGTTGGCCCGCCTGTTCGCTGGCATCTCGAAGTAAAGACGCCCGGCCGCTGTCTGCACGGCGCCACCATTGGTCCACTGGGAGTTCGTGACGACACCGTCGGGGGGCGGCGGTGTGGTTTCGCCGCCGCCCGAGTCGACAGTGAACGAAACATGAGGGCTCACGGTGGTGTTGCCGCCGCGCTTTTTCACCTTGTCCTTGGCCACGACCCACCAGGCCCAGTCGCCGCTGGAGAAACCGGTGAAGTCGACGCCGTAAAGGCCAGACCCATTGAGGAGAGAGGCGCGGAAAGTGCCGGTGCGGCCGTCGGGGTATTCGATGACAAAGTCGACCGACTTGATGCCATCAGCGTCGGTGACGGTGGTCCGGAAGTTGTATGAAGAGCCGATAGTGACACCGGCGGAGGGATCCATTCCCGTCACGGATGAAGACACGACCCCACCGGCACCGTTTGAGGGCCCACGCCGTGGACGCGCTCCGGCTGGGGCAGAGGCTCGCAAGGGTGCCGCCTCGGCGGCTACCGAGTGACCATAGGGCTCAAGTGACCCGCCGACGCCCGTCAAATACGCCAAACCCCGGTGGTCGATGACGAGGTCGCGGGGCGTGGCCGCGCCACGCTGTGCCGGTGTCCAGTGCTGGGCGGCATCCGCGGCTGCAGCGTTACCGTGGCCATCGCTCGCGCCGTTGCGCGGCTGAGCACCGGCCCCGGTTCCAGAGGCCGTCAGCAGCATTGCCATCACTAAAACGATTAATAGCCCGGACCGTGCCGCGATACCTGTGACCTTCATGATCCACCTTCCCCGTCACCTACCTCACCCACAGAAAGTGGCCAAAGTAAGCGAGTTATTCACCGAGAGTACGATGTCTGTAACCACAGTAGGTTAGATGACAGCTCCCGATCAACAGTAGCCCAGCCGAACCATCGTCTCGGCATGACGGTTCGACCGACCCCGCTAGAAGTCGCGATCCTCGTGGTCCAGATCGTGCCCCGACAGCGGACTAACCGGCGGGTGAACGACCGTGAGCGAGGTTGGTCCAGCGTCGACCTAAGTAGACCGAAGTGGACTGAGGTAGACCGAAGTAAACCGAACTCGGATGTTCGAGTAGGTTTGCGCAATGCTCAGACGCTGCAGTTCCAAGGTTCGGATGACGGTCGGCGCGATCGTCATTGCGCTCGTCGCAACGGGCTGTGTGTTGATGTCTCCACCGCTCGTGTTCGGTGTAACTCTCGACTCCGACAGCGGCGAACAACTCCTCGACGTCGGGCTGGCCGATGTGACCGGAGACGGGCTGGATGACGTGCTCGTGCTCACAACGAACCGGCTCATCAGGCTGGCTCCGTGCGGTGCGGGCTGTTTCGCCGAACAGGAGACCATCACATTCGTCAAGGCTCACAGCCTCGACACCGGAGACCTAGACGGTGACGGAATCGATGACGTGGTCATCGGCGTCGGTCTGTGGTCATTCGTCGACCCCAACGCCGAGACCTACCCCGGCGCGGTCGAGATCTACTACGGGGGAGCGGCGGCCGCTGGACGGCCAGAGGGCCTGGTGGTCGAGGACATGTCCTCAGTGCCGTCGTCGGGATTCTTCGAAGACCCGCCGTTCGATGTCCGGCTCAGCGACCTCGATGGCGACGACATCCTCGACGTGGTCGTCGCTGAAGACGACGGTTATGGCTGGCACCCCGGTGATGGTTCAGGGAGTTTCGAGTCGCGCTCGGGCATCGTTTCGGCGCCGGCTGCGGGCGAGGCAATCGGCTCGACGGTCCTCGCCGATGTCGACGGCGATGCTGACACTGAACTGGTCATCATTGGATCGTCGGCGCTGCAGGGCTTCCGCTCGCTTTTCGTCTTCGATGTGTCACCAGCAGGCCGCGTCGATTCCTTCACACTGACCGCCGCGCCCTGGACCGGGGTTATGGGCGCAGGTGACCTCACAG
>JADFOM010000314.1 GCA_022562835.1 Acidobacteriota bacterium
GCGGACAAGAGCAATCGCATCATCACCTTTCGGAATACCGAGACCGGCGAAGATTTCACGTTCGACTATGACGACATCGAGGTGATCGTGCACCCCCAGTCGATCGTGCACTCGATGGTTGCCTATCGCGACGGCACGACGATGGCGCAGCTTTCGATGCCGGACATGCGGTTGTGTATTGGCTACGCACTGGCCTATCCGGATCGACTCGACATGGCCTATGGAGCGCTCGACTTCGCAGAAATGTCCCGTCTCGATTTCGAGCAGCCCGATCGCGACACCTTTCGGTGCCTTGACCTGGCGTATCATGCAGGTCGGGCAGGTGAAACGGCGCCGGCGTGGCTCAACTCAGCTAACGAGGTCGTCGTCGAAGCCTTTCTCAAAGGCCTCATTTCTTGGGTCTCAATCGCCGAAGTGTTGACTGAGTGCCTTGAAAGATGGCCCGGATCAGCCGCAGGTTCACTCGACGATGTACTAGATGCCGATGCGGAGTCCAGACAGGTTGCAGGTGAGATGGTGAAGAAAGCGACAACGTGACCACTACTCTTGAGCAGCCCCCACCACCTCCAGTGCGACAAGAGCCGCCCGAGGACCTCTCCTCGAGTGGGTTCCGCCTTGCCGGAGTAGCCGCCGCGACCCTCGCGCTCGGCCTGCTCGGGGGCCTATCCGTGTTGTTGGTGGTCTTGGCGATCGTCGTGATGATCTTCATGCACGAACTCGGCCACTATCTGACCGCGCGGGCTGCGGACATGAAGGTCACCGAGTTCTTTATTGGTTTCGGACCGAGGATCTGGTCATTTTCGCGCGGTGAGACCGAGTACGGCGTGAAGGCCATCCCGGCTGGCGCCTACGTTCGCATCATCGGCATGACCAACCTCGACGAGGTCGACGAGGTTGACGAACCGCGGACCTATCGCAACAAGCCGTATTGGCGACGGATGTCGGTTGCCCTCGCCGGGTCGGCGATGCACTTCATGATGGCGATCATCATGTTGTTCATTGCATTCGTCGTCGTTGGCATCAACGATTCGTCCCGTTGGCATGTCAACGACCTGACCGAGGGTTCGCCAGCGGCGCAGGGTGGCATCGAGGTCGGTGACCAGGTCGTCGAACTCGGCGGAGTCGAAATCGCACGCTGGGGTGACTTGGTCGAGGGGGTCGAACCTCTCGCTGGTCGAACGGTTGAGGTCATCGTGGACCGCGGTGGTGAATTGGTCACTCTCGATGTGACGATCGGCGAGCGGCTTAGCGTTGATGGCGCAGCGGGTATCGACGGAGCGATCAGCGGTGACATTATTCGCTCCGTCGACGATGTCGAGGTCGACTCCTACGATGACTATCTCGCCGCGGTGACAGAGGGTGAAGACCATCAGATCGTCTTGCTGCGAGGCACCGATGTGGTTCTCGTCGACGCGCACATCGACGAGAAGGTCACCGAGGACCCAACATTTGGACTACTCGGCGTGACTCGTGAATACGAGAGGGTGCGCCTCGGGTTCGCTGAGTCGGTCACAAAGTCGTTCACCGATTTTGGTTCTTTGAGCAAGAACTCGATAGTCGCATTGGGAACCGTGTTCTCGCCGTCGGGACTTGGCGACTTCGTGAGCGGAGCCTTTGACACCGGCGATGATGGCGCCGGGTCAACGCCGACCGCGAGCAATGAGATCGATCCGAGCGACCGGAACAGAGTGCTTTCTATCGTTGGCGGCGTACGCATAGGTGCACAGGCGACAGACGATGGAGTCCTGGGGTTCTTGTCGTTCATGATCACTATCAACATCTTCGTCGGGGTGTTCAACCTCGTGCCGCTGCTGCCGCTCGACGGTGGCCACGTTGCGATTGCGACGTATGAGAAGATTCGTTCGCGCGGTGGCCGCAATCACCATGCAGATGTAGGGAAGTTGATGCCGCTCACCTACGCCGTCGTGTCGTTGCTGGTCGTGATCGGCCTGATCGCGGTGTATCGCGACATCGTCGACCCCGTCAACCTGCCGACCTGAGCAACCTTCGGGGTTGTGCCCCGCAGTTGCTAAACCCCTTGCCGGGCGTGTTGGGCAACCGATGGTTGGTAACGTCGTGGAATGGACGTGACGGCTTCGATCGAGCGACGACCCACCAGGGCGATCACCGTTGGCTCGGTGACCGTGGGCGGCGAAGCGCCGATCTCTGTGCAATCGATGACGACGACCAAGACCGCCGACGTCGACGGGACCCTCGCCCAGATCTATGCGCTTGCCGGGGCGGGAGCCGACATCGTCCGTTGTACCTGCAATGACCTGGCAGCGGCAGCAGGCCTGGCGAAGATTGTTCCGCGCTCGCCGGTGCCGATTGTCGCCGACATACATCATCAATACAAGATGGCGCTGGCAGCGCTAGACGCCGGTGTGCATTGTCTTCGTCTCAACCCGGGCAATATCAAGAAGCCCGACCACATCAAGGCGGTCGCCGAGGCTTGTGGTGAGAAGGGTGTGCCTATCCGGATCGGCGTGAACGGTGGTTCTCTGCACCCCGATCTCTACGAAAAGTACGGCGGAACGGTGACGGCCGAGGCGATGGTCGAGTCGGCCCAGAACGAGTTGGCATATTTCGACGAGGTCGGGTTCGACGACGTGAAGATCTCGGTCAAGGCATCCAGTGTGCCGTTGATGATCGAGGCGTATCGCCAGCTTTCCGCTGTGACCGACCACCCGTTGCACCTCGGGGTGACCGAGGCGGGACCCCCGCCGGCCGGACTGATCAAGTCCACGGCGGGTATCGCGACGTTGCTCGCCGAGGGCATCGGGGACACGATTCGGTATTCACTTACCGCCGATCCGGTCGAAGAGGCACGAGCGGGGCGTCAACTGCTCGAGGCAATGGGTCTGCGGGAACGCAAGAACATCGATCTGATCGCGTGCCCTAGTTGCGGACGTGCAGAGATCGACGTAATGGATGTCGCGAATCGTGCCATGGAGGCGTTCGGCGATCGTGAGATCCCGCTTCAGGTCGCCGTGATGGGCTGCGTGGTGAACGGACCGGGCGAGGCCCGCGACGCGGACTTGGGCATCGCGGCGGGTAACAAACGCGGCCATCTGTTCGTGCGGGGCCGCAATGTGGCGGTCGTGCCAGAAGACGAGATGGTCGAGACCCTCGTCGAGTGGGCCGAGTACATCCATGAACATGGCGTCGAAGCGGCGATCGCGCGTGTCGATACCACCAAGGCAGCGGCCGAAGCCGAACGAGACCGTGCGCGCCTGTTGGCAGAACAGGGCGACGATGCAAATCACACAAACGAACGCATCGAGCTCATTAGACGCCGAGGCTAACTGTTGCTGCTAGTTCGCGGGAA
>JADFOM010000315.1 GCA_022562835.1 Acidobacteriota bacterium
GAGCAGATTCAAGCAGTCCGGGACGAATATGCAAGCCTGCGCGAAGCCGTCGAGTTACTGGCACGCGGCGACCCCCTCACCGAGACGGTGAAAGCCGAGCTCCACGGCATGGCAGCGTCGCGAATAGAGATCGTTGGACCAAGTGGCACAAGCGGCACTCATGTCGACATGATCACCCAACGTTTCGGCCGCCGACCCGATTGCACAACCCCGCCAACGTCGAGTCCGAACGCACGGCGCGTGCTCATCGCTGCCGCGGTGTTGTGTGCAGCGGTGACCGGAGCGGTGCTGTGGAGCGAACAGCCACCGGTATGTGATGGCATCGGCTGTAACGGCGAGCAGGCCCGCTAGGAGTCGAGCCGCACCAGATCCTCATAGGTCTCGCGCCGCACAACCATGCGGGCGTCACCGTCACGTACGAAGATGACCGCTGGACGCAGAACCTTGTTGTAGTTGCTACCCATGCTGTGTCCATACGCGCCCGTGACCGGTGTGCACAAGACGTCACCCACAGAAATGTCAGCCGGAACAAACGCCTCGCGAATCAACACGTCGCCAGATTCACAGTGCTTGCCGACAACCCTGACCTCACGTGGGCGCTCTGCACTGACGGCGCGGGCGAGGAACGTCTCGTAGCCGCTGCCGTAGAGAACGGGGCGGGGGTTGTCGCTCATGCCACCGTCGACCGCAACATAGGTCCGAATGCCCGGAATCTCCTTAACGGTTCCGACCCGATACAACGTGACCGCAGCAGCCGCCACTATCGAACGGCCCGGCTCTGCCATCACTTTGGCGGTTACATCGTGGGTCGAACAGGCCGACGCGACGACCTGGCCCCACTGGGAGATCGTCGGTGCCTCCTCCCCTGTCACGTATGCGACTCCCAACCCACCACCGACCGAGAGCTCCTCGAGCGCGAGCGGATTGACGAACTCGGCCAGAACTTCGATAGCACGCTCAAAGGACTCGGCGGCAAATACCTGCGAACCGATGTGGGCATGGATGCCGACCAACTCGATCCCCTCGATCGACCGCGCGCGTTTGACCGCCTCGTCAGCCGCGCCGGTGGACACTGTGAACCCGAACTTCGAGTCGTCCTGTCCCGTAGCGATGAACTCATGGGTGTGAGCCTGGATGCCGGGCGTGATCCGCAACAGCACCCGCTGAGGCGGGTCCATTCCCGCGGTGACCGACTCGAGGCGGTCGAGCTCGTCAAAACTGTCAACCACGATGCGACCGACGCCGATGTCGAGCGCCATTGAGATCTCGAGGTCGGATTTGTTGTTGCCGTGCAGGACCATCAGGTCACCGGGAACACCGGCATGTTTGGCCACGTACATCTCACCGCCTGTCGCGACATCGAGATGCATACCTTCCTCGTACGCGAGCTTGGCCATCGCGGTGCATAGGAACGCCTTGGTGGCATAGGCCACGCCGTCGCCGAAAGTGGTGACGGCCTCGGCGCAGCGGGCCCGAAGCTGTGCCTCGTCATAGACAAACAGCGGCGACCCGAACTCCTCGACCAGGTCCTCTGCTCGGAGCCCGGCGAGCAGGAGATGGTCGTCATTGTCGATCCCGGCGTGAACGGGCAGGAGGTGACGGGGAATTGGTGCGCTCACCGCATCTCCTCGGGAGCCGAGACGCCGAGCAATCCGAGGCCAACCCGAAGGCCGATCGTGGATGCTTCGACGAGCCAGAGGCGCGCCTGTGTCAGCTCTGGTTCGATGCCTTCACCCACGACGTAACAGTCGTGATAGAAGCCGTGCACCGCGGCCGCGAATTCTCTAAGCCAGGTCGTGACACGATGTGGCAGGTGTTCTGACGCGGCAAGGACGACGATCTCATCGAAGGTCGCCAGTTGACGCATAACCTCGAGTTCGCGTTCATGTACGAGGGGTGAGAGGTCAACGTCGGCTAGTGGCAGGCGCTCGGTGCCAACCTCGGTGGCGTTGCGCACGATGCCCGCCATTCGGGCGTGGGCCATCTGTACGTAATAGACCGGATTGTCCATCGCGCGAGAAGAGGCGAGCGCAAGGTCGAACGTTTGCGGCGAACTCACCGACTGGAGAAGGTAGGTGAATCGGGTGGCGTCAACCCCGATCTCCTCGACGATCTCGGCGAGTTCGATGAGGTCTCCCTCACGCTTCGAAATCTTGACCTCCTCACCGTCGCGCATGAGTTTCACGAGCTGTGTGATCGGCATGTCGAGGTGAGCGGGATCTTCTCCGAGGGCTTCCATCGCGGCCTTCATCCGAACCACGTAGCCGTGGTGGTCCGCCCCCAACACGTTGATTAGACGATCGGCCCTCGAGAACTTGTCCCTGTGATAGGCGATGTCGGGGGCGAGATAGGTGTACTCGCCATTGCTGCGGACGAGCACCCGGTCCTTGTCGTCACCGAATCGTGTCGACGCCAACCATCTGGCGCCGTCAGCTTCATAGGTGACCCCTCGCTCGGCCAATGCCGACAGCGCCGCTTCGATCGCACCGGTCTCGATCATCGATCGCTCTGAGAACCACCGATCGAAGACGATGCCTAGCGATGCGAGCACACTGCGCTGATCGTCGAGCGCGCGGGCGTAACCCCATTCGAATGGATCCGCGTCGTCGGGCATTGCGGCGGCCCAGTCCACTATGTACTGGCCCCGGTAACCGCCTTCCGGCGGTTCCTGGCCTGCTTTGCGCGCCGCCAGAGAGTCAGCGAACGTCTGCATCTGCACGCCACGGTCGTTGATGTAGAACTCGCGGGTTACCTCGTAGCCGATGTGGCTGAGAAGCCGGGCAACCGTGTCGCCGAAACACGCGCCGCGGGCGTGACCGGCATGAAGAGGTCCCGTCGGGTTAGCCGAGACGAACTCAACGTTGACTCGCAGTCCCCCGCCGATGTCCGCGCTACCAAAACTGTCACCAGCGTCGACGACATGACGCACGATGTCGTGGATCGAAGCGTTCTCGAGATAGAAGTTGACAAAGCCGGGACCAGCGAGCTCTACCTTCGCCACCCCATCGAGCGATGCGGCCTCGAGCGACTCGACCAGATCAGCCGCGAGTTCCCTGGGATTTCGCGCGGCACCCTTTGCTGTGGCAAGGGCGATGTTTGTCGACCAGTCGCCGTGATCGCGCTGCGCAGGTCGTTCAAGTTCGATTGCCCCATCGGGCTCGATGCCTATCGCAGCGAGCGCGTCGGCGATCGCGTTGATGAGCAGGTCGCGGTTCATGGGAGGCACCTCGAACGATCGATGGGTATTCGGGTTGGCCAAGCGTATCGGCGCGCGCCGCGCGGAGAGCCAGCGGATACGCTCCGTTGCACTGCCCCCGTAGCTCAGT
>JADFOM010000316.1 GCA_022562835.1 Acidobacteriota bacterium
GGGACCCTCATCGGCAACGGACAACAACGCCCAATCGTCGGCTGCGCGTGACTCGACCCTCACTGTCGAGTGCTCGGGTGCGAGACGCACAGCATTCGCTACCAGATTGGCGAGAGCCCGGCGGAGAGCCGATCGATCGCCGCACACGAGGACCGACTCTGCATGCGATGTTATTGCGATCGAGCGTTCACCGGCGGGCAACGTGAACTCATCGACGGTTCCTGCGACCACCTGCGCTAGATCGATCACCTCGCTGCGATCGTCGGGTAGCTCGTGGCGGGCGTGCAACAGCAGATCGTCTACCAACGTCGACATACGCTCGGCCGACCTCGATACCACCGTCGACACTTCACGGAGTTCGCTTTGTGAAGTATTCGGATCGGCGAGCGCTACATCGAGATTGGTTCGAATCGTGGCGAGCGGATTGCGCAGTTCATGCGATGCTTCCTGGATGAATAGCTGCTGTGATTCGAATGCCATCTGAAGTCGCTCGAGCATGTCGTCGAAGGTGTCGGCCAGTTGCCGCATCTCGTCGTTCGGCCCGCTGAGCCCGATGCGACGCGACATGTCTGTGGCCTGGATTTCTCGGGCTACGTCGGTGATGCGCCCGACGGGCCGCAGCACCATCCCGGCCACCCACCACCCGACACCAAGACTGCCGACGAACAACAGTCCGAGCGCACCAAATGTGTAGGTCTTGAGCTGCTCTAGTGCCCGGGTGTTGACCTGCTTTTCGAACACTGCGAGTTCATCGGGCACGTCGCGTTCGAGCGTGCCCGAGAACAGCTGTCCGTCCGGAGTCTGAAAGATTGCAGCAGACGACTCTCTGCGCGATACGGGCTCGTCATCGAGCGAACGCGATAACCCCAAATAGATGAGGCCGACGACGAACGCTGCCAGACCGAACAGCACGATCGAGTAGACCGCGGTCAGACGGAAGCGGATCGACCCCAGCCACAATGGGAGAGCATCCGTAAGTCGAGACGAAGTCGTCATGGTCATGAGCTCTCGTCGCTGAGTCGGTAGCCGCGCCCGATAACGGTTTCAAACAGCGACCGTTCGTCATCGACGGTCACCTTACGTCGAAGCGTACCAACGGTGACCCGCACCGTGTTGGTAAACGGATCGGCGTGCTCGTCCCAGACATGTTCGAGCAGATGTTCCTGCGACAGCACCTCGCCAGGGTGGCTCATGAAGTAGCGCAGCAGCGCGAATTCCTTGGCGGTGAGATCGAGGTCGCGCTCGCCGCGACGGGCCATATGCCGGGTGTCGTCGAGCACCAGATCACCGACGGTCAGCAGCGCTGACCCTGCGGGTGAGTCCCTCCGCAACAGGGTGCGCACCCTCGCGGTGAGCTCTCCGAAGTCAAACGGCTTGACGAGATAGTCATCCGCGCCGGCGTCGAGGCCTGTTATTCGGTCATCTACGGTGTCGCGGGCGGTCAGCATTAGGACGCGAGGCAATCTGGGATCGTCGGACTGAGCCCGTAGGGCCTCACACACCTCGAGGCCATCCATGTACGGCATGGTCAGATCGAGACAGACGAGGTCGTATTCGGTGAGCGAGGCCTTATCGAGCGCCTCGTCTCCCCCATGGGCGGTGTCGACCGCATATCCCTCGCGTCGAAGACCCTTCGCAACCGCCTCGGCAAGATCGACCTCGTCATCGACCACAAGAATGCGCATTGGGTCAATACTAGGAGACACCGAGCCAGAGGACATCTGACCGATACCATCAGACCGGAGCGAAATCTCCCCGAAAGGGGCTGATCGAACCCTTTCGGGTGACTTTCGGTATCCGATGGTTATCTGCGTTCCTACAGTAGATGTCGGACCAACGTCCGCGCCCGTACCGACGAGGAAGCCGATGGCACAAACTGAATCTGATCATCTCGAACGAGTGCTCTATGAGATCAAGAAGGTCATCGTTGGCCAGGACCGTGCCATCGAGCGCCTTTTGGTCAGCCTCGTCGCACGTGGACACTGTCTGATCGAAGGGGTCCCGGGAGTGGCCAAAACCCTTGCTGTCGAGACGCTCGCAACGGTAACGGGAGGCACCTTTGCACGCATTCAGTTCACACCCGACCTGCTGCCTGCAGACATCGTGGGAACCCGCATCTACCGCCAGTCGAGCGAACAGTTCGACATCGAGCTCGGGCCAGTCTTCGCGAACTTTGTCCTCGCTGACGAGATCAACCGCGCGCCTGCAAAGGTTCAGTCGGCTCTGCTCGAAATCATGGCTGAGGCCAAGGTGAGCATCGCTGGACAAGACTTCCCAGCACCAGATCCTTTCCTCGTCCTAGCTACTCAGAACCCGATCGAGAATGAGGGCGTGTACCCGCTGCCAGAGGCGCAGCGTGATCGTTTTCTAATGAAGGTGCTGATCGATTATCCGACTCCTTCAGAGGAAATCGAGATCGTGCAACGAGTCGGGGTCTCGATACCTCAGGTCTCGGAGGTTCTGGGGACCGACACTCTCAAGGCACTTCAGAACGCAGCCGACACCGTCTACGTCGACAAGGGTGTGATCGATTACGCGGTCACGCTCGTGCTGTCGACACGCGATCCGGTCGCCTATACGATGCCCGACCTCGCGGGTCTCATCTCTTACGGTGCCAGTCCTCGTGCAAGCATCGGTCTCGTCAGAGCCGCCCGAGCCCTCGCACTATTGCGTGGACGGGCCTATGCACTGCCCCAGGACGTGTTCGACGTGGCACCAGAGATTCTCCGCCACCGCATCGTCTTGTCTTACGAAGCGCTCGCACAGGAGCGGACCGCCGAGGACATCCTCGCGAGGATCCTTGGCACTGTTCCCGCACCGACGATCACAGCGCAGTCTGCACTTCTTCAGGATGACATGGCGCGATGACAAAGGTGTCCGGCAACTCGCATGAGGGCGAGGTGTTGCGTCGCGTCGAGATAGCCGTGACGCGGCGACTCGATGGACTGTTGCAGGGCGACTACAGGGGGCTCATCCCGGCACACGGCAGCGAACTCGGCGAGGCGCGCACCTACGAGCCTGGCGACGATGTCCGCCTCATCGACTGGAACGTCACGGCCCGCACAAACTCGTTGCACGTCCGAGACACGATTGCGGACCGAGAACTGGAGACTCGAGTCCTCGTCGACCTGTCTGCGAGCATCGACTTCGGTACGGCACAACGTTCGAAACGAGACCTCTCGATCGCTGCCGCTGCGGCGATCGGATTCATTACGGCGAAGCTGGGCAACCGATTCGGTCTTGCGTTCACGGGCGCGGACCGTCTCGTCGAAGTGCCGGCACGAGGGGGTCGTCCCCATCTCTATGCCTCGCTGCGCAGA
>JADFOM010000025.1 GCA_022562835.1 Acidobacteriota bacterium
GTTCACGCGACATTTCACTATGTGCCGCTACATTCCTCGCCCGGCGGAGTATCGGTACGTGCTAGAGAAATCGACTGCCCGGTCACCGATGACATCGCCGGTCGATTGCTTCGCCTTCCGTTCTTCACGACCATAAGCGAGGGCCAAACCGACAGAGTGGTTGGGACCTTCATTTCAGCTCTGGAGTCATTTCGTCCTTGATCCGTGTTGCAACGAAATGGTGAGCGTAAAGTCCGGCCGGCTCGTGCAATTCACCGAGGCGCCAGCGGTGCTCGGCAAGTAGTGACCGGAGGTTCTCGATGCCAAAGAAGGGCATGACCCCGAGGGCCCACTCTTGTTCAAGATAGTCATCAGGGCCACACTCCAAGCCTTGGTCGAGCAAGTTGTTGATGAAGGATTTGAGGCCTGTGCGCTGCGCGACTGGCACCGACATCACCAATGCCGCGTCGTCGGCCGCAACGGAGTCGAGTTGTGTGAGCAAGTTCTCGAGTGCCGGTCGGAGCGTCTGGTCGAAGGCTCGTCGTATCACGAGGAGGTCGAACTGCGGAGTCTGCTCGTCGAGAGCACCGACGAGCGATTCGCCTGCAGCGAGGTCGCATCGAGCGAAACTCAGGTCCGCTCGGTCGAACCTGTCTTCATAGAAGTCCACGACGTCCTGGTCTTCTTCGACGCTGCAGAGATGGCCGACCTGAAGATCGCCGCTGACGACACCGATTGTGAGGTCGAGTGTTCCCTCAACGCAAAGGACCCGCTGGTCCGCGAGATCTCCAACTGCTAATCGCTCCTCGAGGTAGCGACTGAACACCGCTGGGTCAGGGTCCCATCGGCGGCTGATCGTACGAATCTCTTGCGGCACCGCGACCTTGCGAAAAGGGCGTGAGGCTCGATGGGCACCCCCGCTTGACCGAAAATCGTCGCGACGTGCGAAATAGCCAGAATCAAAGAGCCAGCGATGTCGCTGGTAGCAGAGTTCCTCTGCCTCGGCATCGTAGTGCTCCCAGTAGGGCGAGTGCTCCGTCGCGTTTTCTACCTCGAGGTAGTTCTCGCGGGGTCTATCGCTCACAAACGGTGCGATGTGCCGACAGAGATCAGATTCCAGGCTCTCGAAACGCAGGATACGCAGATTTGCTGGCACCCTCCCTGCGAGCTGGTAGTAGCGCTCGAAACGGGGCGGAGCAGAACCGAAGAATCCCGCCTGGCGGAGGTACACCGGGAACTCATTTTCCAGTGCGAGCCGCCGTGACTCGTTGTCATCCCATTCGTTGTCAAGGCGCAGATAGTGGTATCGCGACACCTCAAGTTCATAAGGATTGCGCATCGTCGCGAGGATCAAGCCGAAGTCGTCGATGTCGACGCCGCGGTAGGACAGCAGCGAAGCTGCCTCGGCGAGTGTCTCGTGTCGGCGCCCTTGCAGAAAGCGAGCGCGGCCAGGTTCGTCGGACGCTTCTGGCGCCGTAAAGGTGACCGGAGTTGGCAGACGTCGTAGCAGGAACTCGGTGACGCTCATACCACCGGTTTTGGGTACGTGGAGGAATAGGACCTCTTCGTTGAAGATCAACTCAGAGCCGCTCTCATCGCGCGCTGTCGTCGTGGACTGAGGACCATGTAGGCAACGGTATCGGTGTGCGATAGACCCCGACCACACGACTGAGACACCGCCGACGATATGCGGACGATGTCAGAACCACGTCATACTCGCCCAGCGCTCTGTCTTTTGGTCCGTTTGCCGCTTGAGGCCTCAAGTAAGGTGATTGGTAGCCTTTGAGCGATGCTGATCGACGACCACAGCGAGGCCGACCTCGTCACGCTTGGACATGTTCCAGCGATGCGAGACTACTTGGCCGACCTGTGGGGCCGCCGCGAGTTCGCTGTTGTTGTGCCGTTCAACGACGTGCGTGTGCAGAACATGAACACAAAGCTCGGCCCGCTTTGGCACGTGATCAATCCCATCATGCAGATCGCCGTGTACTGGATCATTTTCGGTGTTGTGCTCGACGTCAGCCGTGGTATGGACAACTACCTGGGTTTCCTGATCGTGGGGGTTCTTCTGTTCACGTTGAGCTCCAGAGTTTTGTTGGACTCGGTACGCGCTATGGAACGCGACGAGGGTTTGATCCGTTCGGTGCAGTTTCCACGAGCCCTGCTACCGATCAGTGCGGTCATCGAACAGACGATGGCGTTTGTTCCCGCTGCCGGTGTGCTGCTGGTCGCTCTGTTGCTCACAGGTGAGGTTCCCGACGTATCCTGGCTGGCCTTTCCGTTCATCCTTTTCATCCAGTTCCTAATCAACATCGGGCTGGGACTGGTCGGAGCGCGCGCAGGGTTCGCTGTGCGCGATTTGTCGCAGATCATCAGCCATGTCATCCGGATGTTGTTCTACTTCTCCGGAGTGATCTTTGAGGTCAGTCGTTACGTCGAGGACCCGGCGTTACTAAAGTTCTTTGCACTCAACCCGTTCTACGACATTTTGGTCGTCGCCCGCTGGAGTCTGGTCAACGGAGAGCTATTGGTATGGCCGGTCCTCGGGTTCTTTGCCTACGCCACCATTCTGCCTGCGGTCGGCATGCGGTTCTTCGTCAAGGCCGAACATCGGTATGGCGGATGAGCGACCGCATCCCAGCGGCGATCATCGAGGACCTCCACGTCTCTTACCGTGCGTACGAGGACCCGAAGCGCAACCTGCGCGGCTTCACGATGAAGAGGCACGAAGGCCTCCGTCAGACTCGTGTTCATGCCGTCCGCGGAGTTTCGCTGACGATCTACGAAGGCGAGACACTGGGGATTATCGGAGCCAACGGGTCGGGCAAGTCGACGCTCATGGTGGCAATGACGGGACTGATGCCCATCGATTCGGGGAGCCTGCGGGTGAGGTCACGTCCGCGCCTGCTCAGCGTCAACGCAGCGCTACGTCCAGCTGTGTCGGGACGGCGCAACATCATCATCGGTGGCCTCGCGTTGGGTATCGCGCTGGCTGAGGTCACGGAACGAATGGACGAGATCATCGATTTCGTCAACATCGGTGAGGCGATCGACCGTCCGATGCGCACCTACTCTTCCGGTCAACGCAGTCGCCTTGGTTTCGCTATCGCAACGATGTCGCCGCCAGACATTCTTCTCGTAGACGAGGCGCTCGTGGTGGGTGACGAAGAATTCAAGGCGAGAAGTCAGGAGAAGATTGACGAGATCGTCAAAGGCGCAGGTGCGGTGGTCATTATCTCGCACTCGTTGCCCGATATTCGAGAGAACACGGACCGCGCCATCTGGATGCATCACGGAGAGATCGCGGCGGAAGGCGATCCGAACGAGGTCGTCGATGCCTACGTTGCGATGGTCCACGAGGATCGCGAAGAACGAGCGCGACGCGATCACGAGAACGGCTCCGCTCCTGAGTAGTCCGGTCGAGCTGGCAAACGTTCGAAATCAACCTTTTACCAGAGCAGTGGAACTTGGCCGTTCGGGTACGCCGATGGGGCAAAACTCCAGCTTTCGATCGCGTGGCGTTCCAGGGTCATCTCCGGCTCGACAGCTGTGCGGTGCAGGCACATCTCGTCGAAGATGAGCAAGTCTCCTGCTCCAAATTCTGGTCGGACGATGCCGACATCGCCGGCTGCGGACGCGACGTCGGCGTCTGCGACCGCCCAGTCAAAGTACGAGCCAGTCCCGCCTGTCGGCACAATCTCCTCGAACCGTCTTGGAACGATGTCGAGTCCAGGCGCATCAACTCCGCAAGGCGTCAGTGCCAGCCAAATGTTGATGGCTCGAATGTCGGCACCGAGAAAAGCACCGTCTTGGTGCCATCCACCGACAGCGTCGAGGGCGACCCTGCGCAGCGTGTTCTTGTTTGCCGAGAGCAAAGGTCTGGCGCCGAGATAGTCGCTCACAAGGGAATGAACGCCGATCCGATGGTAGAGCGACAACAGCATCGCCAGCGCCAAGGGCGCATCGCTGAGCAACACGCCGCCACCGCCGGCGACCCATTTGCGACCGAGCGAAACCGCCTCCCGCTTGGGTAACTTGAGAGGATGCCACAACGGCGAAGGGCCCTGCGCCGGTACCGCTCCGGTCCAGCGTTGTTGAGCCGCGATGCTTTGGTCGGTGAGAGCCACGAGTGCAGCAACGTCGGCTTCACCGATGGCACCCGGTACATGCACGCACCCGTGCCGCTGGATCGATCCACGCAGAGTGCCCGCACTGAGTGTGTCGAGCGACGCTGAGGGAAGCCCTGAGGCGCCGATCGGCAGCGGGTCATCGACACCCTCAGGAGTAGCGGTTGGTTTGCTCGATTCAAGCTGCGCCATGCCAGCGAGATAGCGAAGCCTGGCGAGGTGACATACGAAGCGGGCCGCGGAGTGTTCTTCGTAGGCGGTGCTTACGAGGTCCAGCGCATCATCCCAGCAACCGCTGGCACCGAGTTCGTCCGCGCGAGCCAATATTTCGTCTACCGACGCCTGGTCCAGGTCACTCACCGCTAGCCCGCTCATTGTAGAGGTTTTCGGCAAATTCGAATAGCGACGTGTCGAGCGTGTTGTCCTCGAGAATGCGCTGTTCCAGTGAGGCAGTCGCCGGTTCCAGCTCGGTGGTGTTCGAGCTCGTGCAGGCGGTGGCGTCGAGGCCGAAGCGATGTGCAAGGCTCTGCCAGAACTCCTCGAAATGGGGCTGCAGCCCGAAGGCATCGAGTGAGGCAACGCCGAGCTTGGCCCGCTCCAACAACGCGTCAGAATCCTCGATATTTGTCAGAACCCCGTCGCCGGCCTTCATCTCTGTGGCTCCGATCCCGAACATCCGGGTCATGTGGTTGCGAATCAGACCGTTGAATCGGAACGGGTCAGCGTAGATCTCCTCGAGCGGTCGTTCGCGGTCGACCGTGTTGAGCTTTCTTTGGTGCCGCAGATACGACAGGGTTCGATCCAGCGGTGAACGCAGAACGCTCAGTGTTACGAACTCGGCGTCGAGCAGCTCGATGGTCGAGAGCGGGAAATGGCCGGCGACGAGGCGAATCTCGTCTCGCCTCACGTCCCAACGGGACAACAGATGCGACAAGGAAATGACCGAAATTCGCTTGTCTGTGCCGTCAGTGCGGTTCGGATAGATCGCAGTTTCGGGCAGGGAGTGCCGAAATCGATCCCGCAGCGTCGTACCAGCGGTTTTTTGGAGGTGGACGATGAAGAATCGTCGGTCCGAAGGGTGCACAGTCTCTTGTCTAGCTCTCTCTATCTGGGACTGATTTGATGGTAGCCCTTTAGGACTTCTGCGAGTGGTTCGAGTCGGCTCATCGATCGGCGCGGCCATTCGGGTGTGAAATGTCGGAGCGGGTCGAGTTGGTGCCCCAGCTTTGCTCGTCGGTACCCTTGAGAGCGTGAATTACGACTGGGCGTTCCTTCCAATGGAGTCAGCGACTCCGTTGCTAGGCGATCGGTCGGGCCTGGCGGAACGAATGGATCGAGACGGATACCTCTATTTCGATGGTGTGCTCGAGGTAGAGAAGGTGGTCCGCCTTCGTCGAGCGATGCTGACCGCCTTGAGGGACGTCGGCTGGATCGATCCCGACAGTGTGCTCATGAGGGGACGCTGTGCGGTGCGGCCCGTGCGGGAGGGATCGGACGAATTCTTCGAGGCATACGACTCCATCCAGCGCCTCGAGCCGTTCCACGAGCTCGCTCATGACGAGACCCTCACGGCTATCATGGCCGACGTCTTGGGCGAGGGAGCGTTTCCGCATCCGCTCAAGATCGCCCGGCTGGTCTTTCCCGCGCACTTCGAGATCTCTACGCCGCCGCATCAGGATTACCCGAATAACCAGGGCACCGAGTCGCTCACGGCGACTTGGATCCCCGTGGGCGACCTTCCATCGGAGATGGGAGGGATAGCGATCCTTCGTGGCTCGCACCGCTACGGCGTCCTGCCCCTTACAACCCATGCCGGAGCCGGCAACCGTTGTGCGATGTTGCCCGCCGAGGTGCTCGAAGAATGTCGCTGGGTGACCACCGACTTCAGCATGGGTGACGTATTGCTCTTCCCCTCGCAAACCGTGCACGCCGCCCGGCACAACGCAAGCGAATTCTGGATGCGGCTCTCGGTCGACTTTCGGTTCCAGCGGGAGGGCGAGGCCTTGACCAAGGGCTGCCTTGAGCCACACTTCGAGCGGCTTGGGTGGGACGAAATCTATGACGGTTGGTCCGCGGCATCACATCAGTACTACTGGCATGATCTCGACTACGAGGTCGTACCGTTTGAAGAGTTCCGCCTAGAACGTCCGATCGACGAGACCACCGAGGCAAAGGAATTCCTGGCATACGAACGTCGGCTCGATAGTCGAATGGCCAGCAAGCTCGAGAGCCCTACCCGATGATCGAGATATCTCCGCAGGTCGGCCAGATGCCGAACAAGGTCCACGCTGGATCTGAACAGGCGATCGCGGCCGCTGAGCGTCTGCTTGCGGGCGGGCGCGTCCACGAAGCCATCGACCTATTGTCGGATCAAAACCGGCGAGACCGCGACCCCCGTATCGATGAACACCTGGTGATGATGCGACACCACGCATTTGCCCAACTCGACAAGACATCGACCTCTGCGGCGCAGATCGTATTGGGCGGGGCTGGAGGCAATGTGGATCTCCAGTCCGTGAGCCGCGACGAACTTTCTGTCGAACGTCTCCGTGAAGGGTTCGCCAACGACGGTTGTTTGTTGGTGCGCAATCTTATCGACGAGGCTGAAGCCAAGGAACTGCGACGGGGCATCGATCGGGCGCTAGACGCTTTTGACGAGGGCAACAGCGCTCAGCCCACTCTTGAAAACGGGTCTTGGTACACGCCATTCGTGGTTGAAGACGACAAGTACCGCGTAGGCGGGCGACGGCGTTGGATGCGCGAATCCGGCGGCGTATGGGCGGTCGATTCTCCCGTGATGTTCTTCGAGCTGTGCGAGCTCGTGGATCGCACCGGTATTGGTGAGGTCATCACCAAACACCTCGGTGAACGGCCAGTGCTGTCGGCCAACAAATGCAACCTTCGACGCGTGCCGGTCAGTTCTGCAACGAACTGGCACCAGGATGGAGCGTTTCTTGGCGAGGAGGTTCGCACCGTAAACTTCTGGCTAACGCTGTCGGACTGCGGTGTGGACGCGCCCGGACTCGATGTCTTGCCCCAGCGCCTTGAGCACGTACTCGAGACTGGCACTCAGGGTGCAATCTTTGACTGGTCGGTCGGTGAGGGCGTCGTCGAGGCGCTTGACAGCCCGGTGATACGTCCAAACTTCACGGCAGGCGATGCGCTGCTGTTCGATCAGTTCTTCTTGCATCGCACCGCGGTCAATGAGGAAATGACGAAGGATAGGTACGCCATCGAATCCTGGTTCTTCGCTCCATCGGTCTTCCCCGAAGGCCAGATTCCTATCGTCTACTGACCGGTGGTGTCGTCAATGGTCTCGGGTAGCACACAGTTGCTCGGCGAACTCGTAGAACTCGACGTCGAGAGCGTTGTCCTCGGCCAGCATTTCACGTAACGACTCGTCGATTTCCATGGGCTGAGTGCGGTTCATCATTAGGGGCTCGCCGAGATCCCACCCGAAACGTTTGGACAGTTCTGAGCAGAACCCCTCGAAGTTCTCCTGGAGACCAACTACCTCAACACGCTCGAGGTTCTCTTTCGCTCGCTCGAGATGCGAGCGAGTCAATTCGACCTCGGTGAGTGCACCAGCGGTCATTTCGTCGGTGCTGAGTGCAAACATCTTGACCATGTGATTGCGCAAAATCACGTGCCGGAGCGGCTGGTGGTAGATCTCCTGGAGGTTCAACGCTGCCTGTTCTTCGACCTTTTGGTGTTGGTTTCGTAATGACGACAACACCCGATCGACCGGGTTCCGCAAAGTTGTGAGAGTTCTGAACTCCTCACCCAGAAGCTCGGCTGTGCAAAACGGAAAGTGTCCGGTCACGATCTTGATCTCATCTCGGCGGACCTTCCAGCGTTGTAACAGGTCGGCGACGACGAGTGTCGCGTCAGGCGGGTTGCCGTCACCGGGCCCTGGATAGACCTCGGCAGGGGAGAACTGCGTCTGGAGACGCCTCCAGAGAGCCGTTCCGGCTGTTTTCTGGAGATGGACGAAGAAGAATCTCCGTTCCGCGGTCATGGCGCATCGATCCTGCGCAGGAAACCGCTCGGGGCAAATGTGAGGCCGTGCCTCTCCGGGAAGGCGTCGGCCACAAACCCGCCTGCTTGGGACAGGATCCGCTTGACGGCTTCACCCGGCCCTGGCCCATAGCCGGGCCAGACCGGACGGCCGTTCACTATGGTGTCCTCGACGATCACGTACGACCCAACGGGGACAAATGGGGCAAAATTCTTGAACTCGGCCATGATGCCGATCGCCCCGATCGGCGAGCCCAAGATCACCATCGCGTTCGGCTCGTCACCGATGAGGGATGCAACCTCCTCTGCGACCTCGCTTCCTTGGGAGGGGCCCTGCAGATACCGGACTCGGTCGTTGTCGATGTGTCCATCGTCAGTAGCTCCGATCGCGAGGACCGTCCCGCGTGCGCGTAGCTCACACAGAGACGCAAACATTTTTGTCTTGCCCGGATCGTTCCCAGTGTGGATGATCCAGTCAGGGTCGACCGATGATACGAGTTCCTGGTACACGAGCAGATCGGTCGGGGCACCTTTGATCGGCGTGCCCAGCCAGTGCTGATCGCGCCAGGCGAGGCTTCGCCAATATGCCTCGATGAATGCAGTGCGCAGGTCCTCGGCGATGGGCTCGGGTTCGGTCGGCACTCCGTCTTGGGTCGCCTTCCCGCGAGCCTTGTTGAACAACAGCGGGACCATCCGTCGCGAGCGCGTTCTACGCGACGAATCGTGTGCCAGCGCGCCCACGTAGTGAACGGGTTTTGCGGGACCCTTCAACGCCTTGCCACGCAGCTCGGCGTAGTGCTCGCCATACGCAAAGATCTTCTGGCGCCGCTGGTCTTGTGCCCCGTCGTTGGTCGTCGTACCACCGTGTACCTGGTGAAACGTACCTTCACCGAGGATGGAGACCAGCGTGACGTCCGGTGAGGTTGCTAGACGTTCGTACAGCTCCAGGTTCGCATAGCCCCCTCCGGGCATCGAAAAACTGTCGTCGAACGCACCCGTCTGGGTGAGCAGAGGCCGGGGCACAAAGAGACAGTTGCTCTCAAACATTCCATCGAACCAGTCGCGATCACCGATGAAGTGACCGATGTCAAACAGTCGGTAACCGTCCTCGGGCCAGTTGATCTCGGCGAAGAGGGCGTCCTCGCGGCCCTGGTCATAGCCTCCTTCGACCATCTCAGGTTGCTGTCCAGGACCTACATAGAAATGCTGCGTCGACACAATTGCTGTGCCGTAGGTAGACAGCCCCGCCATGCCGTTTTTGAGCACCCCCGGTGTCAACACATGCGCGCCGTCGATCATGAGGGCGAACACATTGCCGCGCGCTTCTGCAATGGCGTCATTGAGCGCCGGAGTAGGTGACCGATCCGCATCCTCGTCGACCGTGATAAGTCGGAACTCCCGCCCGAAGCTAGCGACCATTTCCTCGCTGAGAAGCTGCGCCGGGTCCGATCCATTGTCGATTACGATCACCTCGTAGTCGATGTCGTCGATGCCCTGCTGGTAGGTGCGGCTCAACGATTGGAGGGTACGAGCCGCCTCTCGGGCCATGTTGTGAAAGATCACGACGACGCTCAGGTCTATCGGGCCACGTGGAACCGAAGTGACCGTGGGTGCACGCCCGGCGGGTTGATCCGACGCGTCGGGCGATGCAGGCTTGGATTCGCCGTGCTTGGTCCAGCTGCGGGCACCGGAAGACACCAGTTCGAGTTGTTCCACGATGCCGCGGTCGGCGCGGTATCTCTCTAGGCGTGCTCCCACTACCTCATCGATGCCGTCGATCGACACGATGCCACCGATGCTGATGCGATCGTAGAGATGGTCGAGAATCGTCTCGAAGTCAACAAGATCGGCACGGCCGATGCGGAGTAGCGCAATGGCTTCGATTGGGGCGTCAGCCAGTGTCTCGGAGTAACGACCCTGTAGGAACCTGACGCGGTCATCGAGGAGTTCAAATCGGGCGAAATCCTCTCGCACTTGATTGAGGTCGGCCCCCATCTCGTCTAGGTCAGCCTCCTCTGCGGTTCGATCACCGCGGGCGGTCTCTGCACGGAACTGGTCGGCGACCCAAACGATCCGCTGGTCGTCTTTGGTGTCAAGAAAGCCACGGGCGTAAATTCCGGTTCCGCCGCGTCGGCCGCCACAGTCCACGTAGTCACCCGGTATCGCTCCGACGCTGCGCAACTGCTCATCGAGCAATTCGAGTCCCGCGAGTCCAGCACGCACCCGAGCGAAGGGCCGCGGCGTGTCGGTTGTTGCGCCTGTCCGACGCGCCATGTCGAGGTCACGTTTTGCCTTTGGCATGAAATGTGTGGGTGCTCGAAGAAAGTCTCGAGTGGGGAGCTTTCCAGTCGAAACACAATCGATGAGGTGAAGTAGTCGCAACTCGTTCTCTTCGTCGGTGTCCGCGTTGATCGCTCGGCGGAGTGTGGAGAGGTAGCGGTTGTTTGCCGCGGCAAGCGAGTCATCGCGCACACGATCGATGTTGTGCTCGAAGATCACGCCTTCGAGACGAATCCTCTCCGACAATTCGAGCAAACCACGAGTGCCTTCGGGACTCTCTATCTCGTCGAGTTTCGCCACGACGTTTGGATGCTCCTCTAGGAAGGCCTCCTCCGCAACAATGGCCAGACCGAAGTAGATCGGTAGAATGATCTGGCGAAGTGGCTGATCATGCTCGGCGCAGAAGTCGTCAAGTCCGGTGCGAACACCGTTGCGCTCGCCGCCCTCGGTCAAAGCGTTGTCCAACGTGATGTTCATACCACCTGTCTCGAGGAGTTGGCGCCGGTCGAGCGTCATCCCGCGCTGGGCATACGGTTGACGGAACTCGTCGGGTATCTGTGAGGGGGCGTAGTAAAGGTCGCGTCGCCCATAGGGCCAGCACACGTCATGTAGGATCAGCAACGGAAGCGGCCGGCCGGCACGGCGCGAACTCTCTCGCAACAGTCGAAGTTCGTTGTACACCGTGTACCAGTTGTGATCCCCATCGATGAGAGCCACGTCGAAGGGCTCGGCATCGGGCAGAACGTTGAGGCTCAAGTCCTCGTGGAACACGTATCTGCCGGGAAACAGTCGTTCGTGCTCGGCGGGGTCGAATGCCGGGAGAGGGTCGATGACATGAAGTTCTGCGTCGGTTGACAGTGATTGCAACATCAGAGCCGTGTTCTCGCCCCTCAGCGCGCCGATCTCGAGCACACGCGTAGCGTCCGACGCCTCGACAATTGGTGCAATGACGGTTTCCCAGAACGGAAACATGCTGTGGGTCCTTTTTGGGCAGAGACTTGGCTTAAGGGGTGTGGCTATCAGTGTGGATTTCTCTTGGTGGTGCGTCCAACCCATCAGGTCCTGGATCGGTACTGACGCCCAGCCTGGGTCGGGCAGATACTGAGCGCGGCATCTTCCTGGTTGTCGTCACGACGCTTTTGCTCCAGTCGAGAGCGCGTGGTTGAAGAAGTCGATGTCGGCCTTGTTGTCCCTTTCGATCTGTGCCCGTAGTGACGGCGAGATCGACTTGGATGTGTCGCTGACCTCGAGCCGAGCGGTCGGTCTGGAGGTCCAGCCCAGCTGACTCGTGGTGACATCGACGAATGATTCGTAGTCGTGGGTGAACCCCACAAAGTTGAAGGAGGCGAGGCTGTCCTTGGCCACGGCGAGCCGCGAAGCGTCGATGTCGATGACGTCCATCAGGCTCTCCAGCGGATCGTCCACGGTCATTGCGAACATTTTGACCTGGTGATTGCGGAGGTAGAAGGCGGAGGTGAATGCATCGTTGTAGATCTCTTCGAGATCCATGTCGTGAAGTCTCTGGTCGGTGCGCTTGAAATGAAGCATTGCGGACACGATGCGTTCTATCGGTTCACGAAGGATGGTCAACCTGATGTTCGCGTTCACGATGTCTGCAGCTATCGACGGAAAATGACCCATGAAGACCTTTGTTTCGGGGTGAGCGCAGTAATGCGCCTCCAGCCTCGACATCAGGTAGTACTGCTCGGATCGACCGGGACCAGGCGGACCCGGATATCGCTCGGCCTGGTTGGTGTTGGCTTCGATCACACGGGCGAAGCTGGTACCCGCGGTCTTCATCACGTGCTGAAAGAAGATCGTGTCTTCACCCTTGGATGGGGGAGCGTCGGGCATCGCTCAACGGTACCGACTGGACCCAACCACTGACACCGCCGGCGCCTTCATGCCGCGCAGTGGGTGGAGGCGTCAAGGCGAGCATCGTCGTCAAACTCGTGCGGCTGCGCCCGACGGGGTCTATTTCAATTTCGGTTGGCCCCGGAATCGACCCGGATCACTTCGGTAGGAGTCTAGGTAGTTCTCGAGATGTCTCGCCGACTCATCCCAGGTAAAGGTCGCAGCGAGGACCTGACCTGCGCGAGCGATTCGGACACGCTCCTGCTCATCGTCGAGCAGTTCTCGGATGCATGTGACGAGTTCCTCGATGTCACCTACCTGAGCGACGCGAGCCGTCTCGTGGTCAAACGCATAGTCCCTCGATCCGCCATTGTCCGTCGTGACGAGTGCGGCACCACATGCCATGGCCTCGATGTTGGCGAGTCCAAACCCTTCGACGCGGCTGGCACAAACGAAGATCCGGCACGACGAGTAGATCTCATCGACCAACACTTGCTGGGTCGGGTGGCGGATGAACTCGACCCAACTCGGTAGGCGTTCCGCTGGCTCCGAGGCACCATAGGCGACCACGTCAATCCCTGGATGGGTTACACGAACCCTGCTGAGCGCATCGATCATCGCGGATGCGCCCTTCTGTGGGTGCGGGTGGTAGAGGAAGCCGACACGTTCGGGACGGTCTTCGATTGACTCTGTCATCTCAAACCGGTCGTGATGAATGGCGATCGGAATGTGGACTAGCTGGTCGGGTGACACGCCGAGATCAGTGCCGACGTCGACGAGCCAGCGAGCGACACAGACCTTGGGACAGGGAGCTTCGAAGACCGCTTGTTCTGCTTCAAAGCCAAGCATCTTGTAACCCTGGACCCACACGATCGGCAGGCCAAGTCGAGGGTTGTCCTCAATCGACGGGGAATAGCCCAGGAATATGTCGGCCGATGGCAGGGCGGACAAATCGAGGTCGTCGGCTGAAAATATCTGTTCGATGCGGGGATCGAAGTCGAACCATGAGATGTCCTCTATCCGGGTCGGGTAGGTGTATTGACCGACAGGATGAGAGATCTGATGGTGAAAGATTCGGACCGTGTGGCCGCGCCGAACCATCGCGTTCGCAAACTCCAGGATCACCTTGACTCCGCCAACGGGAGTTGTCGCCGTTGGGGCGAGAAATGACAAGATCACGAAGACTGGGACTCTTCGTTGGACTCGGGCCGATGATGGCGCTCGTAGAACGACATGTCGAAAAACCACGAGTGCCGCCGATAACACAACTCCTCGGCTTCATCGTCGTAGTAGTTCCAGAAGTCGTCGTGCTTGGACCTGTTCAGGTGCGCCAACCGCGTCCCGTCGTTGCGTAGGTAGGGACTCATCTTGGCAGCGAGGTCAACTTCGAGGTGCTCGAAACGTAGGACCTTGAGGTTGGTTGGCAAGAAGTCCCCGATGCGGAAATATCGATCGAGCCGCGGTGGCATGGACCCAAAGAACGGTGCCTCGGCCAGGTATTTCTTGAAGTCACCGGCCTTTGCGAGGTCTTGCGCGACACCTCGGTCGATCTTGTGTCCCTTGCGGAGGTAGTGGTAGCGCGACACTTCGAGATCGTAGGGATTGCGCATGACAGCAAACAACGCCTCGAAGTCATTGATCGACCGGCCGCGGCGGCCAAAGAACGCCTCAGCATCGATCAGGGTCTCGTGTCGACGTCCTTCGAAGAACTCGGCGCGGTCGACCTTGGTCATCGCGGTTTCGGCGGTATAGCTCGCAGTGGACTCCAGGTTGTTGAGCAGGTACGTCGTGACAGAGATACCGCCCGTCTTGGGGACGTGAAGAAACAAGATTTGGTCATTCCAGATCAAATGGGATGCTCCAAGCCGAGGAAAGCGGCGTCGCCCGAATGTAGGGCATCGACGATGCGTCGACAGAGTTGAGCAGAAGCTAGGTCGTCCATACACGTGTGATGGTGCGGGCTTGCCGTACCCTTGGCCCATGACGTCCGAGAACAGTTCTCCGGCTGAGATTGCCCGCGGTGTAGCCCGCAAGGCCGGTGTCAATCGTGCCGCCCTGCGCGATGCCAGCCTGCGCATCCAACAGGTTTTCAGTGATTATATCGTGGGTGTGAACGACCCACTCTGTGACGTGCGCTTCGTTCTTGATGGGGCCACTGGAAGCTGGCTACTCAACGTGTATGGGATGTACTTCCTCGTGGAAGATTCCAATCTTGCCGAGCTCTGCTCGATATTGCCGATGCAAATCTCTATTGGACCCAATGAGATTGAGGGTAGAGCCACCATCGAAACCGACGAGCACGTGGTAATAGTCGTCGGTCATGGCCGTAGCTCCCAAACCCGAATTGAGCTGGATCGTTCGGAGCTCAACGTTGTTGCGCCGATATCGATCACGCCACAGTCCCAGGTCGATGGCTGGGTTCCAACTTCGTTTACCCTGCGCGCTGAGCATCTAAGCCGGATCGAGATTCACACCTATCTTCCCGATGCGGATGGTTTCGGAGCTAAGGAGTACGTCGTCAGCACGAAAAGCGAAGTGGTTGCCGTCGGCACAATCGCACGCGGTTCGATGAGCTCGATCGTCATCGACCATGAATGCGACCGGGCTGGTACTGAGTTCAACGTCCGTCTTGCCTACCCCGAACTGTCCACACAAAGCGAGCTGCGGCATCTCGGAGCCATACTCACCGGTGTGAGTCGCATATTGCCGAAGAAGGCGTTCGACGCGTGAGCAACCGTGCAGAGATCACACGGATGCGCAGTAACCTGTGGCGCATCGCGGCGGAGGCCAGCGAACTACTGGGGTCGGAATCGCGTGGCGAAGATCGCCCCAGAGTGGTGGTCGTCTGCTGGGATTTGACTCACAACCCCGTTGGACGGGCCTACGTGCTCTATCAGCTACTAGAACGCGACTACGACGTCGATTTGGTCGGGCCGATGTGGAGCCGCTTTGGCGATGTTCTGTGGTCACCGCTCGCCGCCGAACCAATCTCATTGGCTTCGTTTGGCGCATCGAACGTGATCGACTACTTGCCGCGGGCGGTGGCCATGCTCGGGCGAAATCTTTACGACTACGTGATCTGCGTGAAGCCACGCCTACCGGGACTGTATTTGTCAATCCTTCTCGCCGAGTGGTCCAACGTTCCTCTGGTGCTCGACATCGACGACGACGAGTCTGCATTCGCCGATCCACCAATCGACGACTACGACAACCCCGACGGCCGCGACCCGATCAGCCAGATGCTCGACGTCGAGGCAGCAGCACTGTCGGAGCGCTCGATCTCGATCGCGGACTCGATCACGGTGGTGTCGCGGCCCTTGCAGGACCGGTATGGCGGGATCATGGTCCGCCACGCCCGGCGGAGTGCTCCTCTGGCCGACAGCGACGATGCAGCTATGGTGCGCGCCGAAAACCGCGCGACCTATGACATCGCGAACGATGAACGGGCGATTTTCTTCGTCGGCACCGTGCGAGCGCACAAGGGAGTCGCCGAGATCGTGGAA
>JADFOM010000317.1 GCA_022562835.1 Acidobacteriota bacterium
CGTCCGCCTGCCCGATGAAGACGGTGGAGAGGGTGTGCTGGCGAGGGTCCAGCCGCTCGCCCAGCTCCACGAAGCCACCGGGCAGGGCCCAGCCCAGGGGCGGGTTCTTGCGGCGCACCAGTACGAGGCGCTCGCCCGGGCCGACCGCATCGTGTGTCCGACAGAACACGTCGCCGACCGTTGTGAGGCCGAAGGAGCGCAACGTTGGAGGCTCGTCGTGGTGCCGTGGGGTGTGACGGCCAATGATGACATCGAGCCGTATATCGACCGCAATGGACCCTATGTGTTGCACGTCGGCACGCTCGAACCCCGCAAGAACCTTTCGCGCCTGCTCGATGCGATGTGTGATGTAGACCCGGCCTTGTCGCTGATTTCGGTCGGTCCGCCGGGCTGGACCGCCGACGTCGGCACACAGGTCGCGAGACTCGGTGATCGCTGCCGTCTCATGGGGAGAGTCGACGATTCGACACGAGACGCTCTTTACCGCGGAGCTGCGCTGATGTGTTACCCCTCGACTCGGGAAGGTTTCGGCCTGCCTGTGCTCGAGGCAATGGCGCATGGTTGCCCGGTCGTTACCTCGAGGGGCACCGCGACCGAGGAGGTCGGCGGCGACGCGGTCGAGCTCATCGACCCGTATTCAGTGGCGTCGATCACCGCTGGCATCGAGCGGGTTTGGCGAGACGCCGGGTATCGCAGCGAGATTATCGAACGTGGGATCAAGCGTGCCTCGACCTTCACTTGGGAGCGCACTGCCACCGAGCTTTCTGCGGTCTATCGCGACGTCTCGGATTCACAGCGATGAGCCGCCGCGTCGGCATCAACCTGATGTGGGTGCTGCCCGGCCGGGTCGGGGGGAGCGAGGACTATGCGGTACGAACCTGCTCTGCTCTCGCGTCACATTGCAGCTCTTGGAGTCCGGTGATCTTTGCCAGTCCCGAGTTGATCGAGGCGCACAGCGAGTCGCTCGGTGGTCTAGAAGTTGTCGCTCGATCGCTACCGACGGATGCTCGCATCGTGCGGATCGCGGCAGAGAACACGTGGTTGCGCAGCGCTGCCCGTCGGGTCGACGTCGAAGTGTTGCACCACGTAGGTGGGCGCATGCCCGCGATAGGCGCTGGGATCCCGACCGTCTTGACCCTTCACGATCTGCAGCCACTCGACCTGACTCAGAACTTTTCGGCGATCAAACGTCACTATCTGCGGAGAGCAATTCCGCGATCGCTCAGTCGCGCCGACTCAGTCATCGCGGTGTCAGTGCATGTGGCGGACCAAATTCGTGAGAGGTTCGACCTGCCGGCCGTTGAGGTCGTTTCGGCGCCGTTCGATAACGCACAACTCTCACCGGCACCGCAACAACCACCAGAAGTTGTGGCGATGCGCGGCGCGCCGTTCGTGTTGTATCCGGCGGTCACACATCCCCACAAGAACCACGCAACGTTGCTCGCCGCGATCGGCCTCCTCCTCGATCGCGATATCGCGGTGAACCTGGTCTCCACCGGAGGCCAGGGGTCAGCCGAGGTGGAGTTCCACGCAGCGGTCGAGGAACTCGGACTCGGCGACCGGGTGGTCCGGCTCGGTCGCGTCGAACGGCCCGTGCTCGACCGCCTTCTGATCGACGCAGCTGCACTTGTGTTCCCTAGCACCTACGAGGGATTCGGCATCCCGCTGCTCGAGGCGATGGCGGCGCATTGTCCGATTATCGCAGCGGACACGTCGGCAATTCCCTCGGTGGTCGGCGACGCAGCGATTTTGGTCCCGCCGGATGATCCCAAGGCATGGGCCGACGCCATTGGTTCGATCGTCTCGGGCACCCTCGATGCTACGCACATCGTGGCGCGTGGGCGAGAACGGGTGGAGGCCTATACGGCCCAACAGACTGCGGATCGACTGGCAAATGCCTACGATCGAGCCGTCGGCATAACACGCGGGGGTAGATGACGATGCGAATCGAGGTTCTCTGCCCGCACTTCGCGCCGGACAGTGCCCCGACGGGCGTCGTCATGACAGCGATTGTTGAAGCGTGGGCAGACGAAGGTCATCGTGTCGATATCGTCACCTCGATCCCGTGGTACAGCAATCATGCGATCGAGCATGGCTGGTCGTCCAAGCCGATTCAGACCGAGTCCACCGAGTGGGGTTCGATCACCCGGCTCTATCCGTTTCCCTCGAACAAGGAGAACCTCTGGACCCGCGCGATGGGCTTCGGCGGGTTCACAGCGCTAAGCCTGGCCGCGGCCGTGCCGCGGCGGCGCTCGGTGGACGCCGTGATGGCCATGAGCCCTCCGCTAACACTGGGTGCGGCGGGACGGCTGATCGCATGGCGCCGACGTGCGCCCTTCGTCTTCAACGTGCAGGACGTCTTCCCCGATGTCGCGGTCGAACTCGGCGTCATCAACGGCGCCAGGACGATCGCTGCACTTGAACGATTGGAACGTCACACCTACCAGATGGCCGATGCAGTGACGGTGTTGTCGGACGATCTGCGCGACAACGTCACAGCCAAACTGGCGGCTGGACGCGGTAAGGATGCCGACGTTTCCAAGGTCGAGGTCATCCCAAATTTCGTCGACGTCGAACGGATCGATGCCGGCGGCGATGGCAATAGGTACCGCGCGGAGTTCGGTCTGGGTGATCGACTGGTCGTCATGTATGCGGGCAACGTCGGTCACTCCCAATCACTCGACATGGTCATCGCCGCGGCGCGTCGATTCAACGGCCGAGACGACGTGGTGTTCGTTATCAACGGCAACGGTGTTGCTCGCGCCGGGCTAGAACGCGCCGCGAGTGGTCTCGACAACATGGTGTTTGTCGATTTCCTTCCACCGGAACGACTGGGCGATGTGCTCTCGGCGGGTGATGTTCATCTCGTGCCGCTCAAGGCCGGGCTGTCGCGCTCTAGCGTGCCATCAAAGTTCTATTCGATCCTTGGAGCAGGGCGGCCGGTCGTCGCGGCCGTCGACGCCGGCAGCGAACTCGAACGAGTCATCCATGCCAATCAGGTCGGTATCTCGGTGCACGCGGACCAGACCGAGTCGTTTATTGCTGCAATACCAACGCTTGTTTACGCCCACAGCACCCCTGAACGGTTCGGGGCCAACGGGCGAAAGTTCGTAGAGTCATGGTTGTCCCCAGCGGGTGTTGCAGAGCGATACATCGACCTGTTCAATCGACTCAATAGCGCTTCGACCACCTGAAGGATCGGCCATCGGCCCGATGGTCACGGTCGAGTGCGAACGGAGGCAGTTTCATGTCGTCAACTGTGTTGGTTA
>JADFOM010000318.1 GCA_022562835.1 Acidobacteriota bacterium
GCTTTCTTAGTTGGATGCGCAGAATCCCGATGTGAAGTTCTTTAAGACTGAGAAGGGCAAACGGAAGCTGAACATTGAGGTTTATCCGTCAACCGTGAAAGGCCATCGGCTTCCATTGGCTCGTGGGCGCACGATGTTGATGGACGCGTCGTGGCCGTCGAAGAGGGAAGTCGCCGTGACGACGCGTATCGTCCGTTCAAGCGCGAGGGGTTCGGTGTCCATGGGTTTACCCGCCCGCCAGAATTGCGGCCTAGCGAAAAGGGCCGTAGAAGACGTAGACGAGCCCGCAGACGAGGAGGTAGCAGCCGAGCACAACGGACTGCGCGAGCTATTTGCGCAGCGACCGGACCTTCTCGCAGCCGATGTGGCGGTGCTTGGCGAGCCCACCTCGGGGCAGATCGAAGCGGGTTGTCAGGGCACAATGCGGTTGCGGGTGACCTTGGGCGGTGCCCGAGCCCACACCGCCAGGGCATGGATGGGCACGAATGCTATTCATCGGCTCGGCCCGCTGCTCGACGCGCTCGCTGCCTATGTGCCCCGTGAGCCGGTCCTGGAGGGTTGCAGATTCCACGAAGGGTTGGTGGCGGTCGATGTCGTTGGAGGCGTGGCCGGCAACGTGGTGCCCGATGAGGCGAGTGTCGTGATCAACCATCGCTACGCGCCGGACCGCAGTCCCGCGCAGGCCGAGGCGCATGTTCGGGAGTTTCTCGCCCCGCTGCTCGGCAAATACGATTCGGTCGAGGTGACCGACAATGCGTCGGCGGCGCGCCCGGGCATGGATCACGCGCTGCTGGCGTCGTTGGCTTCGGCGGGTGGCCTCGAGGTCAACGCAAAGCTGGGCTGGACCGACGTGGCGTTCTTTTCCGAGCAGGGAATTCCGGCGATCAACTTCGGTCCGGGCGACGCTCTCATCGCGCACACCAGCGATGAATTTGTTACCGGCGAACGACTACAACACTGCTATGACGCGCTGACCGCAATGCTCACCGGCTGACGCGACGTCGGAGGTTGTCCTTTGAACACCGGACCGTTTCACGAGATGAGAAGGCAGTATCACTTCTGGCCCGGAGAGTCGGGCATCGATGCCTGGGATGTGGATCGGCTCATCGAACTCTCAGCCGGCATAGCTTCCGAGGAAGTCGAACTGGCTTCGATTGCGGAGATCGACAGCGTCTACTGGTTCGGTGGAGACAGGAGTCGAGCGACGGTGCGCGCGGTCATCGACCACGTTCGCCTCATCGCCGGGGTTGATCGCTCATTTCCGGTCATCCTTGGACCGAATGGGCGCGTGATGGACGGTATGCACAGGATCGCCAGAGCGCTCCTCGAAGGTGACGAGACGATTCACGCCGTGCGCTTCACGGAACTTCCACCACCAGATCACGTCGACTGCAACCCGGTCGAGCTCAGCTATGAACGCTGAGATTGCCACCTGGTGATGCCCGCGTCGCCAGACGGTGGCGGGGCTTCGCTAAAGCGTCACTCGTATTCGTTGCGTGTCTGACACGGGCTGCGGTCAGAGCTTGCGCAGCACCGTGACGACGCGGCCGAAGATCGACACGTCGTCGGCCGCGAAGCGCATTGGTTCGAGTGAGGCATTGGCCGGCTGCAACACGATCTCGGCACCGACCTCGGCGAGGGTCTTGACGGTTGCCTCTTCGCCAGGGATGCCGGCGATGACGATGTCGCCGATGTCCGCAGCGGATTGCGAGCGCGCTACGACGAAGTCGCCGTCAAAGATGCCCAAGTCGATCATCGACTCGCCGCGGACCCGCAACATGAACAGGTCGCCGTCGCCGGTGAGATCGGCCGGCAACGGCATGACCTCTTCGACGTTCTGCTGTGCGAGCACGTCGGTGCCTGCAGCGACATCGCCGATGAGGGGCACGTGGCGCACTGGACGCCGATCGGCGACAGCACCCGACGTCGGGTCGTAGTGAACCTCGAGCGCCCTCGGCTTGGCGGGGTCTCGCCGGATGAAGCCGAGGCGTTGGAGCGTTGCCAGATGCGAGTGAACCGTCGAGGGCGAAGTAAGGCCGACCGCGCTGCCGATCTCGCGCACCGACGGGGGATAGCCATGGTCGCGCTGCTCTTCATCTATGTACTCGAGGATTTGTCGCTGGCGGTCGGTGAGCGACACGTCTGGCTTTAGCTCTTTGCTGAGGCTGGTGTCGGTCATCTGGCGCTCTTTTCGTGGCGGGTTGACATCGAACAAGTGTTCGCTACACTCTAACAGGCCGAACAAGTGTTCGGTAACCTTTGATCTGTCGAGACCGCACGACTGTTCGACGCACAAGTGTTCGACAGACATATGTTCGTCGAACATTCGTTCCGGGTCAAGGACCCTGGACTGTCACACCCCATCTGGAGAATGAAGTCATGACCGCATCCATCGCCACTCCGTACCGCTCAACCAACCCGCTGGGTGATCGGCGCAGCACCGCTACCGCGCCGATCAGGCGCCGGACCGACCTCGCGTTCCCCCGCACGTCGGATCACCAAGGCCCCGCCACTCGGCGTCACACGGAGATTGTCTACCTTCGTCGTCGGGTGGTGCTGGGCCTGGTGTTGGCGGTCGTTGCTGTGGGTCTGTTCGTGTCGATCGCCACCATCTCGACCGCCGGCGCCGATCGCACCGACGGGTCGCCGGTATTCGCAGGCGAGCCAGCCAGCTACATCGTTCAGCCCGGTGATTCACTCTGGTCGATCGCCGAGGAACTCGCACCGAACGCCGATCGGCGCGCGGTGGTCGACGCTCTAGCAGACGTCTCCGGTGGTGCGTCCTTACAACCCGGGCAACGTATCTACCTGCCGGGCTCTCTCAGCGGCGGCTGAGAAGACGTCAGGATCCGGAACGGAGATAACGCAGGAACAGCTCGTCGTCCTCTACGAAGATTCGGTCGAGGTGCATCGGGCGCACGTTGTCGCTGTCGCCCCAAACCAAACGACGAGCCGAGCTCGCAGTGAGTTTCGGCGCCACGGTCACACAAAGCTCGTCGATCAGGTCGGCGTCGACGAATTGGGCATTGAGAGAAGGACCACCTTCGACCAGCACGGTTCGATAGCCGCGACGGTCGAGCGAGGCGACGACCTTCTCGACCGTGACGGCGCCGTCGAACTGTTCAATCTCGGCGACGGCCTCAAGCGAACGAAGTTGCGCGGCCGGAGTGCTGCTCACCGTCATCAGTATCGGGCGATGACCCGCCTCGAAGAGGCGGCCATCGGGTTCGACTCGGAGGCTTGCGCTGATCACGACGAGGGCT
>JADFOM010000319.1 GCA_022562835.1 Acidobacteriota bacterium
GCCCAGACCAGGTAGCCGCCGTCAGCACCGGGCATCGAGAGGATCTCGTGATCGAGGTCCACGCTGTGGGTCTCGATGGTGTCGACGATCACGCTCGTCGTACCGATCATCAACGCCCCCACTCCCGCTTGGCCAATGCCGGCGGCGAGTCCGGCCGCGGCGGTGTCGTTCACCCCGGCGCACACCTCAACGTCACCCCTCAGCCCAAGAGACTCGGCAAGCGCCGAGTCGAGGTTCGCAACGGGCTCGTCGCCAATGATCAGCGGTGGAAGGCGGCTGGCATCCACATTGCTTAGCGCGATGAGGGTGGAGTCATACACGGTCGCGCCGAGCGTGCGGTTGTCGCAAACCTGTGACATGAACATCGAGTGCTGCGTCGCTACGACCCGACCGGTCAGTCGCGCGACGACATAGTCCATCGGCTCGAGGTACCAGCGTGTGCGTTCGTGCTGGGTGGGCTCATCGAGCTGCAGCGCAAGCAGATGTCCGAGCGACAAGCCGCCGCCCACCGGCGGGATTCCGTGTCGGGCCACGAACGTCATGAACGCATCGTCGTGTCGGGCCATGATGTCCATCGACGGAGCCGTGCCACGGTGATCACGCCAAGACACCATCGGTCCGACCGGTTCGCGTCTCTCGTCGACCGGCACGATCGACGAATATTGCGAACACACCCCGATAGATGCGGTCGAGCCAGCTAACTCCCCTGCCGAGCTCACGACCTCGCCGAGCGCGTCAACCAATGTCTGCCATATCACTTCGGCATCCTGCTCGAAGCGACCGTTGGACTCGACGGTTCGCAATGGACGCTGCGTCGACGCCAGGGTCGTGCCGTCGTCGGCCAGTGCTACAACCTTGAGGTTCGTCGAGCCGACGTCGATCCCGATCGAGGCCTTCACCTCGGAGGTCCCTCCGGTGTCACATAGGCGGAGGTGATCCCACCGTCGACCACAAACTCGGTCCCGGTCGTGAAACTCGACTCGTCAGAAGCCAACCAGAGCGCGGCCTGCGCGATCTCAGATGGCTCACCGAATCGACCCATTGGAATGTGTACCCGACGCCGCTCGCGCTTTTCGTCGGTGTCGAGCACGCTCATCAACAACTCGGTATGTAGCGGTCCCGGACACAGCGCGTTCACCCGGATGTTCTCCCGAGCATGGATGACCGCAAGTTCGCGGGACATCGCGACCACACCGCCCTTGGAGGCGGTGTAGGCGATCTGTGGAGTCGCCGCTCCCAGCAACGCGACAAAGCTCCCCGTATTGATCACCGACCCGCCGCCAGCACGCCGCAATGCCGGGATGCCGTGACGACAGCCAAGCCACACGCCCTTGAGATTGACCGACATCGTGAGGTCCCAAACCTCTTCGGAGGTTTGCTGAGCATCGCCGTCGTCAGGGTGCATGATGCCAGCGTTGTTAAACAGCACGTGCAGCGAGCCGAAAGCGGTTTCAGCTTCCTCGATCATACGTGCGGCGTCAGCATCACTCGAGACGTCGGCTGTCACTGCGATCGCGCGGTGGCCTTGCTCGACAAGTTCGGCGGCTACAGCGCTGACAGCGTCGCCTTCACGGTCGACGAGTACGACCGCAGCGCCGTGGCGGGCGAAGAGCGCGGCGGACTCACGTCCGATTCCCGAAGCCGCACCGGTAATGAGTGCCGTCTTTGAATCCAAGCGAGATTCTGTCATGTCAGCCTCGCCACTCATCAGACTCGCTGCTCATCAGATCTGCTCGAAGTAGCGGGCGCGTTCCCAGTCGGTTACCGCCCTGTCATAGGCGTCAGCCTCGGTTGTGTAGAAGTGGTGGTAGTGATCGACAACCGAGTCGCCGAACGCTGAGCGAGCGAATCTGCTAGCTCCGAACAGATCGGCCGCTTCGCGCAGTGTTGCCGGTATGTGTGGCAGGTCCGTCGCCGCATAGACGTCGCCGTTGAACTGCTCGGGAGGTTCGGTCCGATGTTCAATGCCGTCGAGGCCAGCCGCTATCGCCGCGGCATAGGCGAGGTAGGGGTTGACGTCGGCGCCGGGCAATCGACATTCGATACGCGTCGAGGGACCGTCGCCGACGATGCGAAATCCAGCGGTGCGATTGTCGCGTGACCATGCGATCGCGGTCGGCGCCCAGCTCTCGCGGGCGAACCGCTTGTAGGAGTTGACGGTCGGAGCGAAACACACCATCAGCTCGGCCGTGTGGCGCATCCAGCCTCCCAAGAACCATCGAAACTCGTCGCTGTAGCCATCGGCTGCGTCGCTGTCGACGAACGCGTTGTGATCGCCTCGCCACAGACTGAGGTGAAGGTGTGAACTCGAACCGGCGCCGCTGGCATCGGGCTTGGCCATGAACGTCACGCTCACACCCATCGAGTCCGCGACCTCTTTACATATCTGCTTCAACAGCACGTGCCGATCGGCCATTTCGCCGACGGGGGCATAGCCGATGTTCACCTCGTGCTGGCCTCGGCCCCATTCGCCCTTGGTCGACTCGACCGGGATGTCCGAGGCGCTGAGATGGCGTCGAAAGGCTCCGTGGATATCGTCGTTTCTCGTCGCCTGCAGCAGGTGGTAATCCTCGATGTACCAGCCTGCGGGCTCGAGATCACGATGGTCTTGCGCGTGCGCGTCGCGGTAGCTGGTCCTGTAGAGGAAGTACTCGAGCTCAGACGCCGCTGCAATCTCGAAACCTCCGTCGGCTAAACGCTGGATCTGGCGTGACAGGATCGAGCGTGGCGCCACAGCTGTCGGTTCGTGATCGGTGCTCTCGACATCGCACAGCACTATCGCTGTGCGATCGAGCCAGGAGGCAATCCGCAGGGTCGCCAGGTCGGGACGCAGGTGCACGTCGCCGAACCCGAGGTCCCAGCTGGCGAAGTCATAGCCGTCGATCGGCTCCATCTCCATGTCGATCGCGAAGAGGTAGTCGCACACATGGGTGCCCGACGGGTCAGCGAGGAAGAAGCCGGCGTCGAGTCGTTTGCCGAGCAGACGCCCGTATAGGTCACAGAACGCCAACACGACGGTGTCGACCGCGCCGGAATCTGCGTGCGACTTCAGCGCGGGGAGGTCCACTGATCAGCCGGCGTCTGTCGAGTGGCCGGTGGCCATCGGATTGTGCGGTGCGCGAGTGTCACTCATGGCGCGAACGTACTTGAGTGCCTGGGCGAGGAGCAACCACGCGAGACTGAGACCATGCAGCTGTTGGGAGACACTCGCACGGCACCCGCGCGACCTGTCTGGCGGAGCAGGGGCG
>JADFOM010000320.1 GCA_022562835.1 Acidobacteriota bacterium
ACGTGAGGCCATGACCCCAGACTATTGGCGCCGCTGCTCCAAACGCGGAGCCGAACGGCGTTTGCGTTCTGCGCCTGTGATGTTGGTGTCTGACACCGTCCGCGACGTAGGCCCGGTCCGGCTTTGCCGGTGGGAGGTTGATTGTCGACATGCGCGAGTTGTGAGTGCCAGCGAGCAACTCGGTTAGTGAGTGAGCGTTAGCGATTGAACGGCGTGCTTGCGTTCTGCGTATGAGCGACGCCGAAGGCGTCGTGAACTAGCAGCGATTACTAGCTCTCGTAGTGCTCTCGGTACTCCGAGCGCGGCAATGCGCTGATGGGCCCCTGCACGATCTGACCGCCATCGACATAAAGAACCTGGCCGGTGATGAAAGAGGATGCCGGCGAGCACAGAAACGTGACCGCGTTGGCGACATCGTCGGGCGTGCCAGACCGCGCCAACGGCAACCCCGAAAGCGACTTGGTCACCGAGGGGTCATAGGTGTCCTCGAAGCCCTCGGTGATGATCGGTCCCGGCGCCACGCAGTTCAACCGGAGTTTCGGTCCCCACTCGAATGACAGCGTCCGTGTGAGCTCGGCCACTGCGGCACGTGACGCGGCGCTGTGCGCGATGCCGGGAAATCCGCGTCCGATGACGGCGACCATCTGGCAGATCACTCCGCCATCGCCGTCAAGCATCTTGTCGCCGAACACCTGGGTCATATTCCAGGTGCCGTTGAGGTTCAGGTCGATAACGGTGTTCCAGCCCTTGGGGGTGAAGTCGCGTGCGCGTTGGGGAAATTGACCACCCGCGTTGTTGACGAGAATGTCGATGTCGCCGTGGGTCTCGGCGAGCGCTTCGACAGTTTCGCGTTCGCGGATGTTGACGAAGGCGGTCTCAACGTTGCGTCCGGTGTCCGCGCGAAGCGTCTCCGCCGCCTCATCGAGGACCTCGGCTCGGCGGGCTGCAATGACGAGATCGGCACCGGCCTGGCCGAGCCGCCGAGCGATCGATAGACCGAGTCCGGTGCCACCTCCGGTGATCAGTGCTTTGGATCCGGCGAGGAGATCGGATGAAAAATAGGACTGGGCCATGGGTGACGATGTTAGGCCCAACACCCGCCGACCATGCTGGTCACACGGGCGCACTCAGGGTTCGATGATGGCAAACATGTCCTCGGGTCCTGCGGCCGCCGTCATGAACGCGGCGAAGCCGTCGGCGTCGCCGTCGAGCAGGAGAGACTCATTGGCCCGTGCATCGGCTACCGACAACTGACCTCCAAGAATTGCGCCGAGAGTCTCGCGCGAAAGTGACACAACGACATCGGCGTTGTCGGCGACTCGAAGTGGGTGGTGATGGATCGTTTCGTGCAACACACCGAGCACGTGGTCTTCCTCTAGATCATCGAAATGCCAGTTCATTGTGAACCCGGTTGTCGACGCCTCGAACTCGTCGGGGTCGAAACGCACCCCGATCAGATCGAAGATCTGTTCGGCGGTCATGACCTGGGGCACCTGACGTCCCATTGAGGCGGGTAACTTCGGAGAACCGTTGCGAAGCTCATGCGCCCCGGTCAGATAGGCATTGCGCCACGTTCCCGATTCGGCCTGATAGCCGAGCTGTTCTAGTGCATCGGCCTGCAACTCGCGGGCGGCGACGTTGGTGGGGTCCGCGAATACAACGTGGTTGACGACCTGGGCAACCCAGCGATAGTCGCCTTCGTCGAATGACCTGCGTGCCTTCGACAACACCTCGTCGGCGCCGCCCATGAACTCGACGTAACGTTGGCCAGCCGGCTCGGGAGGATGAGGGTTCAGGTTCGCCGGGTTGGCGTCATACCAACCCAGATAACGCTGGTAGATCGACTTCGCATTATGAGAAACCGTGCCGTAGTAACCTTGGACGTGACTGTGATTGGCAAAACAGTTCGGCAGCGACAGCGTCTCGGCGATCTCGGTTGCGACGTAACCCTCGCTAGCGAGACGGATCGTTTGGTCGTGCAACCAGCGATAGACATCGCGCTGCACGATGAGAAACCCCTCGACGTCCTCGCGTCCGAACCGGGGCCAGTGATGGCTGGCGAACATCGTGTCGGTGTAGGGCCCGAACAGGTTGAGGGCCTCGTTGATGTACTTGCTCCACGCCAACGAATCGCGAACCTGTGCACCCCGGATTGGGTAGAGGTTGTGGAGCGTGTGGGTGCAGTTCTCGGCCATGCACAAGAGCCCAAGGTCGGGAAAGAAGAAGTTCATCTCCGCCGGAGCTTCGGTATCGGGCGTCGACTGAAAGATCACGCGAACCCCGTCGATTAGATGTTCCTCGCCGGTTTCCGCGATCTCCTCGGTCGGCGCTATCAGCTCCGAGGCGCCGAAGGGAATGGCGGTGCCGAGTCCGACGTTTACCTGTTGGCGGGGCCCAGGCGGCAAGAGGATGCCGAACTGGTATGTCGCGCGCCTCGCCATCGGTACTCCTGCGATGACGTTCTCCTTGACCACCTCGGAGAGGAATCCCTCCGGCGCAATGACCCGGCAGTCTCCGTTCGCGACCGCCTGGCGCGACGTCACACCAAGTACTCCGCCGTAGTGATCGACGTGGCTGTGGGTATAGATCACCGCGGTGACCGGACGTTCGCCGAGTGTTTCGTTCGCTAGGTCGAGACACGCCTTGGCGGTCGCCGCGGTGGTCAGCGGGTCGATGATGACCCAGCCGACCTCACCGGCGATGAATGTGATGTTGGAGATGTCGTATCCGCGCGCTTGCCAGACGGTGTCCGACACTTGGAACAATCCGTGCAACATGTTGAGCCGAGACTGACGCCACAAGCCTGGGTGAACCGTCTCGGGTGCTGTATCGGTTTCGCGTACGAAGTCGTGGCGGGCGGTGTCCCACACAACGCCGCCGCCCTCGAGTTCGATCGAACCGGTGGGGTGCTGGGCGACCAGACCTCGGTTGGCCCGTTCGAAATCTGCCGCGTCATCGAAGTTGAGCAGCGACACGGCTGCGCCATGTGCAGCGGTTGTAGTGGCGGACGCGGCTTTCGGGTCGGTCATATTTCTGCCCCTCTGTTGGCGCTGCGATGTGTCACACCCACGCGACGCCTCGCAGAAGACTCGAACGGACTGTGTTGGATGCGAAGGCTACGGGCCGACGAGTGCGGCGACCAGCTGGTCGACAGCGACATCGGCGATCGCCAACATTTCCTCATCTGTGCGGTCCTGGATTGGATGCGCGACGAAGACGCGCGCTGCATCGAACCCGAGCGCATCG
>JADFOM010000321.1 GCA_022562835.1 Acidobacteriota bacterium
ATCCCTCAGATCATGGACCGATGGTTCACCGCTCCCTATACGAACTACACCGATGCGGTCGTTGATCCCGATGGTGACGTCCTGAACGAATGGCAGGTGTTTTGGGGTCTGGCTCGCCGAATGGGGTATCCGTTGCCCCTTCCGGGCGGCGACCTGGCGGCGGTCGACGACCCCGACGACGATGTTGTTTTGGACATGGCCTATGCGAAGGCACGGGTTTCGGTCGAGACGATGCGTAACAACCGAGGCGTCATCCACGATCATCTCGCCCGGGTCGCGCAGCCTGCTGATCCCGATTGTGATGCGCGCTTCAGCGTGGCCCCCGACGACATCGTCGAGGAGTTGGCACAGGTTGGTGAAGAACAGACGGGTGCCGAGATCGTCGATGGGTTCGACGCGGACCGTTACCCGTACCGCCTGGTGTCACGAAGGCTTAAGGCCTCGTTGAATTCGCTCGGCCCGGAGCTGCCGGGGCTAGCTGCTAAAGGCAAAACGAACCCAGCGTTCATGAATCCAGAAGATCTGGCGGACCTCGACGTATCGACTGGCAATCTCGTCGAGATCACATCTCCGTCGGGCTGCCTCGTGGCAGTCGTGGAGGCGGCCAGCGACGTCAAACGGGGTGTCGTGTCGATGGCACATTCGTGGGGAGATGGTTCGGGCAGCGACGACAAGGTCCGCGACATCGGTAGCCCGACCAGTCGTCTGGTCAGTACTCGGTCGGGTTATGACAGGTTCTCCGGCATGGCCGTCCAGTCGGCGATTCCCGTTGCCGTGACCGTTATCGACGCCCTGTAGGGGTCTTCTACAAGAGTGTGCCGGCGGCTCGCATAGCGGCGATTTCGTCGGAGCTGCGACCGAGCGCACCCAGCACCACATCGTTGTCTGCGCCGAGCGCTGACGCGGAAAGCTTTGCAACTGCGGGGGTTTTGGAGAACCGCGCTGCCGGTAGCGGCTGGCGGATCTCACCCGCCTCCGGGTGCTCCCATGTGACGATGCACTCGTTATGAACGACCTGAGGGTGCTCAAGCACCTCTTCGCCCGCCAGTATCTCCCCGGCGGGGACATCGTGTTCAGCAAGTTTCGCCAAAATCTCCGCCTTCGGGATTTCAACGAACGCGGCTGCGAGAATTTTGCCGAGTTCGGCGAAATTCTCCGGCACGCTGATCCCTGCCATCGTCGCGAAGCGGTCGTCCTCGATGAGTTCGGGTCGGTTCAAGGCACGGAACAGACCGTGGCGATGTTTGTCGGTCAGCGCGAAATATACGATCTTGCCGTCTGCCGTTTCGGTGAGGCTGTAGACCGTGCTGAGACGGATGCCAGGCGAGGCGTCCTCGTCGAGCATCGTGAGGTCCATCATCCCGTCAGGCCAGAAGAAGTAGAGCGTGGCGTCGAGCATGGGAATCTCGACGAGCTGCCCGCCGCCGCCCTTTTCGCGGACCAGCAGAGCCGCGGTGATGGCTTGGGCCACCGTAAGAGCCGTCGACTTGTCGGCGATGAGATTGCGGACCAGGTCCGGGAAGGGTATTTCGGGGTTGATCTGGCGCTCGATGATGCCGGTCATGCCTTGAATTACGGGGTCGAGAACCGGGCGATCCGAAAATGGTCCGGTTGGTCCGTAGCCCGAGATCGATACGTAGATCAGGTCGGGGTTGACCGCTTTCAACGCGTCGTAGCCGAGTCCAAGACGTTCACAGGCACCCGGTCGAAAGTTCTCTACGAACACGTCGGCATCGCGCACAAGATCGATGACGACCGCGAGACCGGCTTCGTCCTGGAGGTCGATCGCGACCGATTGTTTGCCACGGTTGCAGTTGACAAATAGAGCGCCGATCCCGGCCTTGGCGAAAGCCGGAACCCTCAGCACGTCACCCATGCCGAGGGGCTCTACCTTGACGACCTCGGCGCCTTGGTCGGCTAGCAACATTGTCGCGAGTGGTCCCGACACGACCTGAGTGAGGTCGACGATCTTGTATCCGTCCATTGGACCTGGCATCTGTTTCCCTCCGGGGTGTGACGTCGGCGACAAACTAGGCGATTGCACAGGACACGTCGATCGGGGGGACTCGTGGTGGCGTGTGGCGCGTCGTCTTGCTAGTCATGGGCCATGAAACTTGGGTACAACACCGGTTACTGGTCCTCGGGTCCTCCCGCTGGCGTCGTCGAGGCGATAGCCGAAGCCGATCGCCTCGGATTCGAGCACATTTGGTCGGCGGAGGCATATGGCTCAGATGCCCTGACACCGCTGGCTTGGTGGGGCGCATCGACGAAGAACGTCAAGCTCGGAACTTCGATCATTCAGATATCAGCGCGCACGCCGGCCGCGACAGCAATGGCTGCGATCACCATGGACCATCTCTCCGGAGGTCGGTTTATTCTCGGTATCGGTGCGTCTGGTCCGCAGGTTGTGGAGGGCTGGTACGGCACGCCCTACCCGAAGCCGTTGGCCCGCACCCGTGAGTTCGTCGAGATCATCAGGCGCATCGTGGCGCGCGAGAAACCGGTCGAGTTCGACGGCGAGCACTACCAGATGCCCTTCGCCGGCGGCGCCGACCTCGGCAAGCCGCTCAAGTCGACGGTGCATCCGCTGCGCGAGCAGATCCCGATCTATCTCGCGGCGGAGGGCCCACGCAACGTTGCGTTGTCCGCTGAGATCTGTGACGGATGGATGCCACTGTTCTTTGCACCAAAGGACAACAAGTTCTATGAGGACGCGCTTGCCTCTGGGTTTGAGGCAGGAGCCCGCGACAAATCCGATTTCGAGGTCGCCGCGACCGTGATGATCATTCCGGGCGACGACGTAGAGGCGTGCGCCGACATGGTCAGACCGATGCTGGCGCTGTATATCGGTGGCATGGGAGCGAAGGGAAAGAACTTTCACTTCGACGTCTTCGCACGTATGGGTTTCGAGGCCGAATGCGAGAAGATCCAGGAGTTCTACCTGGGTGGCAACAAGCCGGATGCGATCGCCGCGGTGACCACCGAGATGGTCGAGGCCGTGTCGCTGATCGGCTCGCCCGACAAGATCGCCGGCGAGATCCCGATGTGGGAGGAGACGGTCGTCGACACGATCCTTTTCGGCGGCCCCATCGACCTTGTCAGAATGATGGCTGACCTCACCTCCTGAGCTACCTGCCGCCTCTCGCAATGCCGCTTGGGGCGACCTACTGGCCGCTCGAATGATGTTGGTCGCTGGAGCGGTGGGGACGCGCGCACAGCACGCGCCCCCGTTTGCACCTAGGCC
>JADFOM010000322.1 GCA_022562835.1 Acidobacteriota bacterium
CTCGACACTGAGCTCGCACCGTTGGCGGCTCACACGAACTGGGGGCGCGGACGAAGTGCGCGCCGAGGGGCGCGACTGGCCGCCCGCGGCCGAGACGATGGTCGGGGAGGCAAGGCTCGCCAACGTGCTCGACTGCGCGATCGACGTCATCGAACGCGATGTTGAAGGGGACTTCATTGAGACCGGTGTGTGGCGCGGCGGCGTCACCATTTTGATGCGGGGCGTGCTCGCCGCCTATGACGATGAGAAACGCCGCGTGTTCGTCGCCGACTCGTTCGAAGGACTTCCCACACCCGACGCTGAGAACTTCCCCGCCGACGTCGGTCACGACATGTCCGATATCGCAACACTTGCAGTCTCGGCCGACCAGGTGCGTGCCAATTTCGCCCGCTACGGCCTGCTCGACGACCAGGTGGTGTTTCTCGAAGGTTGGTTTCGCGACACGCTCGCAACCGCTCCGATCGAAGCGCTGTCGATCCTGCGCCTCGACGGCGATCTCTACGAGTCGACCATGGACGCACTCGAAGCGCTGTACCCAAAGCTGTCGGTCGGCGGCTACTGCATCGTCGACGACTACGGCTCGTGGGAATCCTGCAAAGCGGCCATAGACAAATACCGCGACATTCACGGGATCGTCGACGAGATACACACCGTCGACTGGTCCGGCGTCTACTGGCAGAAGAGCTCATGAGCGACCCGAACCGACCCACCTATTACGAGGTCCTCGCGCAAGCCCATCGCCGACTCCGTCCGACCGGCTACCTCGAGATCGGAGTGCATGAAGGACACTCACTTCAGCTCGCTGACTCCAGCACACGTTGTGTCGGCGTCGACCCCGAACCCAACATCGGATTCGACACGACCGCAACGATCGTGGCGACGACAAGCGATGCCTATTTCGCCGAGCGTGATCTGTCGAGCGACCTCGGCACGACACTCGATCTGGCGTTCATCGACGGACTTCACCTGTTCGAACAGGCGCTGCGCGATTTCATCAACGTCGAAGCCAACGCTTCGCCCAATACGGTTGTGATGATCCATGATTGCCTGCCGATTGACTCGGTCACCTCGGCGCGCGAACGCACGACGGTGATTTGGAGCGGCGATGTTTGGAAGGTCGTCGTGGCACTGGCCCGACATCGAGGCGACCTCACCATCACGACACTCGACGCGCAACCGACCGGTCTCGGTGTCATTCGCGGACTCGACCCGACCTCTCACGTGTTGAGCGACCGGTTCGACGACATCGTCGCCGAACTGGCCGAAACTGACTACGACGAAGAGTTTCGCTCAGAGCTTTCGGTAACAGACGTCACACCTGCGACGTTGTCCGCGGTGTTTGGCCCATTACCCGCCGGCGCATAAACAAACGGTTGACGCGGCAACAGCGCCGGGTCGAATCGATCGAGCAACTGATCCATCGACGGCGACTCGCCAGGCTCAGCGAGGCCGAGACTGACTGCCAATGCAGCGCGCACCTGCTCGGGCGTCTCGCCGAGCGCACGCCGATCGCTCAGTGTCACAGCACCGTCGCGTTTAGCCAATCGCTCCCCCGCTTCGGACACGACCAGGGGCACATGAGCGTATGTGGGTGCCTCGATTCCGAGAAGCCACGCCACGTGCAGATGCCTCGGTGTGGAAGAAACCAAATCATCGCCGCGCACTACCTGGTCGACACGTTGGAAATCATCGTCGACAACCACGACCAGGTTGTAGGCAGGCGTGCCATCACCCCGACGGATGACAAAGTCGTCTGAAGCTCCACTCACCGGACCCACCAGCGCATCGTCGAATGAATACGTGGCCCCATCGGAACGCAAACGAAGCGCCGGACGTTTGCCCGATTCGGCGCGCTCAGCACGCTCCGCCCTACTCAGCTCACGGCAAGTACCTGGATATTGTCCCGGCTCAACGGGACCATTCGGTGCCGCGACCGCCTCGCGGATCTCCCGCCGCGAGCACCAACAGGGATAGGTGAGGTCGCGGTTCACCAATTCGGCGATCACCTCTGCATACGCATCGACCCGGTCGCGTTGGGACAGCGCCTGACCGTCGAAGTCGATGCCGAGCGCCTCAAGGTCGCGACGCTGCGCTGCGTACGCATCCTCGATGATCGCGTCAGGGTCGAGATCCTCGAATCGCAGCACAAACCGCCGCTGTGTGCTGCGCGCAAGGAGCCATGCGACCAACGCTGTACGCAGGTTGCCGAAATGTAGGTCGCCGGTAGGGCTGGGTGCGTAGCGTCCGATGCCCATCACCCCAGTCTGGCCTCATCGCGGCTCCGGTGTGCCAACATTGCCAAATGCCTCAAGGAATCGACATCCTCAACGCCGCCGAAGGACTTCTGAACGAAGTCACCGAGATGCGTCGCAACATACACGCGCACCCCGAAATCGGCCTCGACAATCCCAACACTCAGCAGACTGTCTTGGACGCCCTCGACGGTCTCGGACTAGAGATCTCGACCGGCGACGCGACCACATCGATCATCGCCGATCTAGCCGGCGGCAGCGACGGCCCCACCTTGCTGCTTCGCGCGGACACCGATGCGTTGCCGATGCCCGAGGACACCGAGGAGGCATTCCGCTCGACCCATCCCGACCGTGCACATGCATGCGGGCACGATGCGCACACGGCAATGCTGCTCGGTGCGGCCAAGATCCTTTCGGAGAACCGCAGTGAGATCGCCGGGCGGGTCCGATTCATGTTTCAACCAGGCGAAGAGGGATTCGGTGGCGCCAAGGTGATGATCGACGAAGGCGTCCTAGACGGCGTCGACCGCGCCTTCGCAATACACGTCACACCAAACATCCCGACCGGCTACATCGCTTCGCGACCCGGGCCGATGCTGGCGAGCGCCGACACTTTCGAGGTGGTCGTGCGCGGCGAGGGCGGCCACGCGTCTTCGCCGCACTTCTGTGTGGATCCTGTTCCTGGAGCATGTGCGATCGTGCCAGCGCTCCAAACGATGATCACAAGAGAGCTCAATGCATTCGATCCAGCATTGTTGACGGTGACCCAGATCAACGCGGGCACAACAACAAATGTCATCGCCGAAACCGCCACCCTCGCCGGCACGATCCGTGCGGTCAGCGAGGCGAACCGTGCCCGCATTCACGACAGCATCCATCGCGTCGCGACCACCACATCTGCGGCACACAACTGCACCGCCGAGGTAACCGTGTCGCCGGGATACCCCGTCACCGTCAACCATGCGAGCGAGATTCAATGATCGAAGCCGCT
>JADFOM010000026.1 GCA_022562835.1 Acidobacteriota bacterium
ATCTGCTGAACCGCCACCGACACGCCGCCCTCATGTTGCGCTTCAAGCCAACAGAATCCCAGGAACTCACGCGCGACCCCGACACCGAGGAACGATCGCCAAAACGACTTGACGCCCTCAAAGTCTGCAGCGTTGATAACGATCGAACCAACCGTTCCGATTCTCTCTGCCATATCCGCAGGATAGCGCAGCCCGCAATAGGAGGCCCTAGATCGTTGCGGGATCCCGTCAGGGATCGATTCGGTCAATCAGCAGGGCTGACCATCGCTGCGACCACAGCGATCAATCCCGCTCGAGCAGCAATGTCCTGCACGACCGCGACGCCAGGCAGTGCCTACGGCCGGCTGGTAGATGGGTTCGCGGACGCCGACCCCAACTCGACAGTGCTGGTCAGAAGCGCCTCAGCTGACCTCGCGCATGTTGGGGTCACCCGAGTCGACCGCGAATCGAGCTGTAGTCGTCAACCCCGATGATGGGTCCCAGATGTCGTCGACCGACCGATACTCGACGTTGAAGTCATCCTCGGTCACGGTGCAGTGCAAATAACCGTTGTCCCCGGCGAAGTGATGCACATGCGGATTCGCCGGACGTACCTCGGCGGCAAAAGGCGCCGACGAAATCGCGGTCGCCATGAATTCGGGGGCAATCACGTCGCGTCCAAACGCTGGTCCGACATCGAGCGCGAAACTTGCGTGGTAGTCCCCGCTAAGCACCACGGGGTTGGAGGTCGTCGCCAGCGCATCGGCGACGCGGTCGCGGGCCTGCGTGTACCCGTCCCATCCTTCGAGGTAATAGCCCGCCTCACTGTCTCCTTCGACCCTCGCGTCGAGCCCCGCGAACATCACCGGACTGACGAGTGTGGTCCAGGTGGTGGACGCGTCACTCAAACCGTCGAGTAACCACTCTTCCTGCTGGTCGCCCAATAGGGTTCGCTCCGCATCGCGGTCATCGCACGCACCGAAATCGAACCTCGAGGCATCCAGACAAGGCGGCTCATCGGCGTACTGGCGGGTGTCGATCATGAACAGCTCCGCGAGATCGCCGATCCGCACCGATCGGTACACGTCGAGTGCACCGTCGACGGGCGGATCGAGCCTGACAGGTTGATGCTCCCACCATGCCTGATAGGCGGCTACACGTTTCGCCTTGAAGTCGCCGCCGGCCAGGTCGAGCTGACCGCCATCATCTTTGTAGTAGTTGTCGGTGATCTCGTGGTCATCCCACATGACGAACCAGCCCGAGGCGGCATGTGCGGCCTGCAGGTGGACGTCTGACTTGACCTCCGCGTAGCGAAGCCGGAACCCCTCGAGATCGACCGGCGGCGTCGTCGTCCAGACACGTTCGGCGGTCTTGTCAGGCGAAGCGTCGATCGGAGGCAGTTCGTAGATGTAGTCCCCGGTGAATACCACAGCCGCGGAATCGTCGCGCTCCGCGATCTCACGCCAGGCCGAATACTGCCCGAACTGCGGGTCCTGACATGTCGCCACCACGAACGAAAAGGGTTCGGTTCCATCCGCGGGAAGCGTCCGGAATCTGCCCACCTCGCTTGTCCAGTCCCCGACAGAGAACCGATACACATAGTCGGTAGACGCTTCGAGACCGGTCGCGTCAGCATGCACCGAGTGCGCGTATTTCGCCGAGGCAGTCTCGACGCCCTCGGCCACAACTGGGTCGAAGGACTCGTGGAGAGCAACCTGCCAGATCACAGAGACTTCTTCATCCGGCATGGCTCCGTCCCCAACAGAGGGATCGGGCACCAAACGGGTCCAGAGAATTGCAGCCTCGCCGGTTACATCGCCCGACGCGACACCCAATGTGAACGGCTCATCGGGTAGCTCTACGTCGGGCACTACCGACGTAGAGGACGATGCCGAAACCGCGCTCGACGTCGAACTCGATCCGGTCGCCGGGACTGTTGTGGAGTTAGCCGACTTAGAATCGCTGCTCGATGAGCATGCTGCGGCAACGACACCAATCGCACCCAGCATGAGCGCTCGACGACTCAGTTCCTGACTCACGACCGATCCCTTCGATGAAAAGCCTTACGCACCACCATCTCACAGGCGGAGGTCATCAAGCAGAGCCTGAGCGACTGCGGCCTGCGGCTGGCATCGAATCAGATAGATGTCGAGGCAGCGAACTGGGTCTCCAAATGACCGTCCGCTCAGCGGTGCCAATGGTCTCAGTTTCGTAGAACGCGGGGCAAGCGGGCGCTTAGGTCGCAGAACACCTCATAGGAAATCGTGCCGAGTCGATCGGCGACCTCGGTAGCCGTGACCTCCTCGTCACCCTGACGCCCAATCACGATGACCTCATCGCCAATAGTGGCTTCTCGCTGTGTGACGTCCTGTCCCAGGTCCACCATGAACTGATCCATCGTGACCTGGCCCACGATGGGTCGACGATGTCCGCGGTGTAGAACCTCGATGCCGCATCGACCGCTCGACCGCCGGATGCCGTCGGCGTAGCCCATCGGCACGGTCGCGATCGTGGTGTCGGTCTTAGCGTGCCATCGGTGTCCATAGGACACCCCATCGCCCGCGTCGATCGTGCGTAGCGCAGAGATGACCGAGCGAACTGAAAGCGCTGGTGCCAACTCAACGACACCCCCCAGATGCGGCGCGGGCGGCGCTCCATAGGTCGCAATACCGAGTCGAACCATGTCGAAGCGCGCCTTGGGATAGGCCAGTGCAGCCGCCGAGTTCGCCGCATGGACGACAACTTCAGAGGAAAGACCCGGCCGCAATTCATCGACGATTTCAGCGAAACGATCGATCTGGGCAACGGTGAAGGTGCCGTCGGCCTCGTCTGCGACAGGACAGTGTGTTGCGATACCGGCTAGTTCCAATGCAGGTTCGTTCTGGATCCGGGAACTAGCGCGGTGCATCCGACGGTGCACAGCCAGCGCGATGCATTCCGGTATCGATCTCGAGGTGTAGGCGGGCAGACCCTGCCGTAAGCGATGCGATCGCATCGATCTTCTGCGGCGTAGCGACCACCATCTCAAGTTCGTGCGCAATGGCTTCAGGGACGTCAGCGTCAGCGGGCTCGGACAGCAGCAGGATCGGCGCATCGATGCCCGCTGTGCGCAACTCGACAGCCTCGTCGACGAGGGCGACGGCGAGAATTGTCGCGCCACCGGCGAGCGCTGCTCGCGCAGCTATCAGTGCCCCGTGTCCGTAGCCGTTCGCCTTGACTACGCCGCACACCGTCGATGGAGCGACGTGCGCCACGAGCGAACGGTAGTTCTCGACAAGGGCGACCCGATCGATCTCGACGATTGATGGGAGCGTCATGGCTGCTCCGGCGCAACCCGACGAGCCTCGTCAAATGCCCGCGGCAGCGCCTCGGCAACATCGGATGCGATCAAGCCCTCGGCTGAACACAGCCGACCAGCAAGACCGTGAACCATCGCGCCCGCCCCTGCAGCATCGAACGCGCCTAGACCACGCGCCAACAGCGCCGAGATCACTCCACTCAGCACATCGCCTGTGCCCGCTGTCGCAAGTCGCTGATCTCCGCTGTCGACAAATCTCACCCGGCCCGATGGCTCGCCGATCAGAGTGGTAGATCCCTTCAGCAGCACGACCGCCTCGAACGTAGAGGCCACCGATCGAACAGCTGCGACAAGGTCGCTGGACCCGGAGTACAGCGTCGAGAATTCGCCCGCATGCGGGGTCATCACCGTCGGCTCGGTGCGCACCGTCACCGAGCCCGGCACCTCTGCCAAATGGTGCAGTGCATCTGCATCGACAACGAGTGGCATCGGAAGTTGTGCACACAGACCCCGCACCTTCTCCGACGTGCTGGGGTCAAGACCCAGACCTGGCCCGATCACCGCCGATGCAAAGCGCCGCAGAGTCGGCGGATCCGGCACCTCGCCGAGTTGCACACACTCATCGAGGAGGCATTCGTCACGAACACCGTCGAGGCCGACGCGTGCAACGTAGCCGGCTCCCGCCCGCAGCGTCGCACTACAAACCAGCCGACCTGCACCTGGCATCGCCGCTGAACCTGCAATGGCCAACACGGCCGATCGCCACTTGTGGGTGTCACGCGCCTGCGGTGGCACAAGTTCGTCGAAATCGATGAGCTCGAGCAGATCCATGCTGGCGCACGAAACATCGAGCCCAATCGATGCCACCTCGACATCTCCGCACCAATCCGGTCCATCACCGAGCAGATGCCCTGGTTTGAGGGCCTCAAACGTCACAGTGCGATCTGCTTTCAATGGAGATCCGAGACGCTCTCCCGTAGTGCCAGCAATACCGCTAGGCACGTCGACGGCTAGCACCTTGGGGACGCCAACCAACCGCGGCGCCACGTAATTGCGCGACAGCCCAGTGCCAAATGCCGCGTCGATCACGAGGTCGACCGGTGCGAGCGTTTCGACGTCCGAATCATGAACGACAACACGCGCACCGCCACGGGAAAGTAGCCGGGCAGCGACGCGCCCATCGGCTCCGTTATTGCCGCGCCCAGCGATCACCGCGATCCGTTTGCCGTAGAGACCTCCGAGCATCGAGCGCGCCGTCCGCGAGACCGCGAAGCCCGCCCGTGCGATCAGAGTGTCGACCGACTCGGCAGCACTCGCATCGACCGACGCCATTTCTTCTGGCGAAAGCACCGGAATCATTCGGCTACCACCATTGCATGAGCGACGGTGTCGGTGTGGGTCATGGACAACTTGAACGACACCAGTCCTCTCTCGGCAGCAAGCGAAGCGGCAGAACCATGCAACAACAGAGATGGATTGCCATCGTCGCCGCGGACAACCTCAATATCAACCATGCGAACGGCTCCGATGCCACATCCCAACGCCTTCATGACCGCCTCTTTGGCGGCGAAACGTACAGCAAGTCGCTCGGTCGGATCGTTCGCCGTCGCCGCATATGAGCGTTCGTCCTCTGTAAAGAGCCGTCCGGCCAGACCCGGACGTCGTTGCAGGACTCGCCGAAATCGGTCTACGTCGACCAAGTCGGTGCCGATCTCGGTCATCAGCGTCTACGCCCTCCAGCGATCCGCCAGCGCCGGGACCGGCAACGTGAGGAGGTCGAGCGGTGAGTGCGTGCCGAGCAGGTCATCGCGGAACGTGGGCTCGGTCTCCATTACAGCATCGCGTAACGCGGCGTAGCGCTGGTGATAGCCCTGCAACACACCCCGTAGGACGTCTGCGGACAGTTCTTCATGAAAACGTACGTGAAGAAGTGTCAGACCGACCGATATCGAGTCCTTCACCTCTGGCACGAAGATCAGACTGCGACCGTCACTGCGGCCGAGCCCGACCAGGACCTCACCGTCGGTAGCGACCCTATGTTTCGTGCCACGCAGTTGACTCGAACGCTCTGTCCGTGACGGGATCCCCAACGACACTCCACCGCGGTCGATAATCGACACACTTGGCTCCGCAGTCGAATCTCCGTCGAGGCCTTCGATCCGATAGCGAGTGAAACCGGTGACCTCGGCGACCGCTGGGTCGAGCTCCGAGAGCGTGCGCAGGGAGCGGTACGAAAGATGATCTCGTGGCGAACCGGCTTCTACGAGTGCCCTCACCAGTGGCGCCTTAAGCAAGTTCTCATCCGAACGCGAGATGCCGACCGTCACCGTCTTGGCCTGATGTTTGATCGCGTCGATTGGTCGTGTCAGCTCCTCGATACCGATCGTCAACGCCGCCACCAGATCGTCAAGAACCGCGGCCGGTGTGCCGACCTTGCCGAACTCGACTTGGTAAGCGTCGAGGGGAATCGAGCCTGTCGCGAAGCGATACAGCGCCGCTATGCGTACCGCCGTCGAAGCCTCAAGGCTGCCGTTGTACTCACCACTGCGAAGCCCATCGGCAAAAGCGGCCGAGGCCTGTGCAATCTGCGGTCGGAGCTCGCTGAGCATCCGTTCACCCCGCTCGGCATGTGCACCTCGGGTCGCAATGAACTGCTCGATCGCGGCGCGCGTTGCGTGTAGAGGCTGGGCTTGGGCGTCTATCGCCTTCGCCGCCTCATAACCAAACAGATGGCCTGCCATAGCCGACAAGACGAATGCCAAGCGCGGGTGGGTCGCTGGCACACCGATCACATCGAGTGCGGCAGCGAACCTCCGGTCATCTTGATTCGCGATGACGATTGGTGCGGCTTTGTGTGCCCGATAGATGCCGACCTCCTTGGCAACGTCGTCACCGGTCGAACCTTCAAGACCAGCAGCACAGATCAGGATCATTGGCTCAGCCGACAAATCGATGTGTTTCTTGTCTTCGGTCACGTCAGCTGCGATCGATTTATAGCAAAGCTCCGAGAGTTTGATACGCACCTCGCGTGCGGCAACAAGATTCGCGCCATTTCCGACCACGGCCCAGTATCGACGGCTCGGCGCAAACTCACGGGCGATCTCACCGATCGCGTCGCGTTTGGCGATCACCTCGGTCATCAACTGCGGCATCGCCCTTGCCGCGCGCAACATCGCCTGGCGATCCGATGAGGGCTCGCAGCCCGCCGCATCGGCGATCGCGACCGACAGCAACAGTCCAGCCGCGATCTGCGAGTAGAAGGCCTTGGTCGAGGCAACGCTCATCTCGACGTCGCGGCCGTCGGATGTGTAGAGCACCCCATCGACCTTGTCGGTAAGGTCCGAACCGCGGCGATTGACGATCGCTATCACCGACGCCCCGCGCCCACGAACGATGTCGACGGTGCGGTTCGTGTCCGTCGTGGTTCCTGACTGACTGATAGCGACGACCAACACGTTCGAGAGATCGGCTCGTGGGTCGAAACCGGACAACTCTGTAGCGAGCACCGCTCGCGATCGAATAGGTGAACCGATGAGTTCGGCGTGCAGAGCTGCTGCACATGCCTGACCCGCCACCGCCGCGGTCCCCTGACCAATGACGAGTATCTCCTCAACCTCACCGGCAGACAGTTGTGCCCGGACACTGTCAGGAAGGCTGTCGGGGCCAAGACGCACGGTCAGGATTCCCTCCTCGTCGACCAGCTTTCCGCGCAGCGTCTTGGCGAACGAACGTGGTGCTTCGCTGATCTCCTTGAGGAGAAAATGTTGGTGGTCACCGCGATCAATATCGCGAGTGGTGACCTCCGCGTGTACGACGTCGGCTTCGTCGAGACCGAGCACAGTGCCGTCATAGGCCTGTCGAGTGATTCCTTCGAGCGACCCGGCGCGACGACGGTCAAGTGTCAGTAGCTGACCTCGGCTGGCCTCCGGATTATCCGGATTACCTGGTGTCTCGCCGTCCATGCGCACATAGCGATCCGTCTCCTCGACTACCCCGTAGGGTTCGCTGGCGATGACGTATGCGTCCTCGGCGAGGCCTACAAACAACCCTTGACCACTCCCTCGTAGCGCGAGCATCAAGAGGTCGGGTTCGGCCGGGCTTTGCGCCGCGATTGCCACTGAACCTTCCAGCACCGACACGGTCCGGCGAAACGCCTCGACCATGCCACATCCCGAATCCAGATGGGCGCTTGCAAGTGTTGGAATGACCTTCGCATCTGTGGTGATATCGGCGGGCAGGTTCATCGACTCGGACGAAATGATGTCGGCGTAGTTGTCGACATCACCGTTGGCGACTGCCACGCAGTAGTTGGTGGAGTTCGACGTGCTCTGCTCGCTGTTGACTGGGTGAGCGTTTGCTTCGGAGATGATGCCCACACTCGCCCAGCGGGTGTGGCCGAGCACAACGGCCTCTGACCCGTCGACGTCGAGTGCAGCCCATAGGAGTTCGTCCGCGATGATCGCCGCTCGTAGCGCTGCGGTGTTGTCGCCGAGCTCACCGATCTCAGCCGCTGTTTTGTACACGAAGCTGAGGGCTCCGTCGACGACGCGGAGGCTGTCACTCGAAAATGAAGCGTCGTCGAAGCGCGTCCCGATCGCAGAGCGCACCAGCGGGTCATCGAGATCCAGCCCGTGTGAGGTCACGAGCAGATGAAGCCCAGCGGAATCACGCCCTCGGACCTCGAGACGGTCGAGTGCGGACAGCGCTTGTTGAATCGACAACGCTGCGGCTATCACCGACGGGCGGGTCGAGCGACGCAGAGCGTGGGTCAGCCGAGCGGTCCGTAGCCGATCCCGCTCGATCGACCACGTTGCGTCTCGGACGTCAACGATCGCGGCATTGCGTTCCTCGAGTTCATCGACGGGCACAGATTCCAAGGCGAGCTCGATCTCCTCAAGGCTCGACCAGATCGACGCGCACTCGCCTTGGATCTCCAAACCGAGCGCCTCCGTCTGCTGAAGAAGACAGACGCCCGGCACGCCACACAGCAACTCGTTGGCTTCGCTTAGTGCGGAGGCCGCGCTACGAAGCTCAGCAATCGAGCAGTGCGGATGCAGCGCTGCGGAGCCGGCGCGCAGCAGGTCTCTCACCCGCGAGGCTTCGGGCACCTCGCGGGTGGCCGGTTGCCTGACGATCGCGATGATTCCGCACATATTTCAACTCTCCGTTGCGCCAAGGACTGGCCACCATTATCCGGTCGGCCGAACCTGACTCGAACTGAACGACAAGCGTAGGGGCGATTCAGCTCGGCAACTGCGCAGTGACTGCGCTGCGCAGTGAGGTGAGCGTCGGCTCGATCAAGTTTTGGTCGAGCGATTCAACCATGATCCTCACCAACGGTTCGGTTCCCGAAGCTCGTATCAGGACACGCCCGCGTGTCCCGAGCTGCAATTCGGCTGCCGCCACTGCAGCGCCAGCCTCGGCTCTTCGGGATCAAACGTCGCCGCGAACACGACGTTCTCGAGGACTTGGGGAACCTGGGTGAACGCTTCGGCGGCGAGTTCGCTCAGCGGTCGGCCCTCGGACACGATGATTTCAAGAAGATGTAGCGCTGTGAGAAGTCCGTCACCGGTCATGGCCGTTTCGCGGAAGATGACATGCCCGCTTTGTTCGCCACCGAGTGTGTAGTCACCGGCGTCCAGGGCCTCGAGTACATGACGGTCCCCGACCGGAGTGGCGATCGTTTCGATACCCGCTTCGGTCATAGCGAGCCGAAAACCGAGATTGGCCATGACCGTGACAACAACGGTGTCGTGCCGTAAAGATCCGCGTGAACGAAGGCGCATCGCACATAACGCGATGATGCGATCGCCGTCGACTATGTCACCGTTCTCGTCGACTGCGAGCATACGATCTGCATCGCCGTCAAAGGCTATTCCAATGCTGTCGTCGCTCTGCTCGACCAGCCTGGCCACTACATCGAGGTGAGTAGAACCACAAGCATCGTTGATGTTGCGCCCATCGGGCACGTCCGCGATAACCAACGGGTCGGCACCCAGCCGACGCAGAACCCGAGGCGCCACTGCATGGTTGGACCCGTTTGCGCAGTCGAGCACGATCGCGACGCCAGAAAGATCCAGGCCATCGAAACCGCCGACCAGGGCGTCTTCATAGTCGACCAATTCGTCAGATGCATCTAGCGAAGCGCCGGGCGACGAGTCGAGAACATCGATCTGGGGCGCAGTCAACAGGTCGTCGAGAACGGCTTGAATACGGTCCTGGGTTCGGTCATCAAGTTTTCGGCCGCCTGCGGCGAACAGCTTGACGCCGTTGTCATACCATGGATTGTGAGACGCTGAGATCATTGCACCGGCGGCCTGATGCACGGCGCACAGATGGGCAACGGCAGGCGTGGGGACGACGCCGAGTACACATACCTCGCCGCCGCTTGCAGCCAGTCCGGCAACGAGCGCGGCCTCGAGTGCGGGGCCACTTTCACGCGTGTCGCGGCCGACATAGAAGACCTCTGCCGCTAAGACTTCCGAAGCGGCACGGCCTAGCGCGTAGACATAGTCGACGCTGAGCTCGCTCAACGCTCGAGCGCGCACACCATCGGTACCGAAACGAAGTGCAGCCGAAGCCATGACCGCAGCCCGCAGCGCTCTAGCGCTTGGAGTACTGCGGTGCCTTGCGGGCCTTCTTGAGCCCGTATTTCTTGGATTCCTTCTTGCGAGGATCTCGCGTGAGGAATCCGGCCTTCTTCATCATGTCACGGACCTCGGGGTCGAGCTCAACCAACGCGCGGCTGATGCCGAGACGCAGCGCTCCAGCCTGGCCCGAAGGGCCACCGCCGTGAATCGTCACGTCAATGTCGTATGCCTCACGAGTTTCGGTCAGATCAAGGGGTTCGGTGAACACCATGCGGTGAGTCTCGGACGGGAAGTAGTCCTCGGCAGTCCGGCCGTTGACGGTGATGACACCTTTGCCAGGACTGAATCGAACGCGTGCCACCGCTCGCTTACGACGACCGGTTGTCTGAAGAAGGGGTTGAGTCACTTGGCGCTCCTCGAACGGGCGTGATTGATCGCATAGGGAACCGGCGCCTGGGCGCCGTGTGGATGGGTATCGCCGGAGTACACCTTGAGCTTGCTGAGCTGTTGTGCACCGAGGCGCGTGTGCGGCAGCATGCCCTTGATCGACTTGCGAACTGCCTCGGCAGGCTTCGCCGACAACAGGTCGGCGTAGGTGCGGGACTTTATTCCACCAGGGAACCCTGAATGGCGGTAGACCTGCTTTTTTTCCGCCTTGTTCGACGTCAACACAACCTTTTCCGCGTTGATCACGATGACGTGATCGCCAGTGTCGAGGTTGGGCGTGAACGTCGGCTTGTGTTTGCCGCGCAAGAGCGAGGCGACCTCGGTCGCTAGCCGGCCGAGGACAAGTCCTTCGGCGTCGACGACGTGCCATGCACGCTCGATTTCTGAGGCTTTGGGGGTGTAGGTGGACACAGGCGTGCTTTCGGTGTCGGGACGACGGTTGGCCGGAATGATCTATTGCCGGGCGAATCCGTGGGCCGCCGGGCCGACGGACCACGATACCCGCGAGATCAAGGCATAACACCCCCGATGCCGCCTAGCGGCGCAACGACCTATTCATACGTGACCTCGACGAGGGTGAGACCATGGGGAGGAGCGATCGGAGGTGCGGCATTACGGTCCCTTGCGGCAAGCACGAGGGGAACATCGGCGGCAAGCCGCTTGCCAAGCCCAACATCGACGAGCAGGCCGACGATGCTGCGCACCATTTGGTGACAGAAGGCGGATGCTTCGAGTTCGACGCGGAGTGTGGGGTTAGACAGCTCATCGAACCCCGTCTGTAAATCCACGCGACGCAGATTGCGGTACATCGTCGCGTTCGGCTTCGAACTGTTCTTCTTGCAGAACGAGCCGAAGTGATTTGTGCCGATGAGATGTGCAGCACCGGTCCTCATCTGTTCCAGGTCGAGCGACCCACGGATATGCCAGTGGGTCGAAGCGGTAAACGGAGAGGCCACAAGTCCTGTTGCGATGTCATACCAATAACGTCGACCCGTCGCACTGTGGCGCGCGTCGAAGTCATCCCCGGCGACGTCGAGTGCCCGTACGGCTATGTCTGGTCCACACATTTGGTTAAGCGATATCTGCAGACGACCGAGGCGCGCAGGGTCCACCTCAAGATCTGTCGAAATCACTTGCCCCCACGCATGCACGCCCTTGTCTGTGCGTCCGGCGCAAGTCAAGACAACCGCGTGACCAACTATTTGCTCAAGTGCAGCGCGCAGATCACCAGCGACACTACGAACGCCAAGATTCTCGGCAAACCCGTAGAAGGGTGCGCCGTTGTAAGCAACGAGAAGGCGAACCCTCACCCGACGACCTGAACCTTTCCGTTCAGGACCTCAGACGAGTTCGATCCTTGCCATTGGTGCATTGTCACCACTGCGGGGACCGAGCTTGAGAATACGGGTGTAGCCGCCCGGGCGATCGACGTAACGCGGACCGATATCGTCGAACAACTTCGAAGCCATCTCGCGGTCACGAAGAAACTTCACGACCTGACGATGATTGTGAACCCCGCCCTTTTTGGCCTTCGTGATCATCTTTTCGGCTACAGGGCGAAGCGCCTTTGCCTTTGCTTCGGTGGTGACGATGCCTTCGGCTGCAATGAGCGATGCCACGAGGTTGGCCATCATGGCCTTGTTATGCGCGGAACTTCCGCCGAAGCGGCGTCCCTTGCGTGGACGTCCCGGCATGTCAATCCCTCGATCGCAGAGAGAGGCCACGCTCGTCGAGCTTCACGATGACCTCGTCGAGCGACTTCTGACCGAAGTTGGTGATCGCCAACAGGTCGTCTTCACTCTTTTGGAGAAGCTCGCCAACACTGTCGACCTGAGCTCTCTTGAGACAGTTGCGAGGACGTTCGGACAGGTCGAGATCTTCGATCGGCAGATCGAGGTCGGGCGAGCCGCTGGCGACCGGGCCTGCCTCGCCGAGTTCTAGACCTTGGGGCTCGTCGCTCATCTCCTCGACGAGCTGCACAAGAGCCCGCAGGGTCGCTCCGGCGGAGGCGAGAGCGTCGCGTGGCGTGATCGAACTGTCGGTCTGAATGTCGACGACAACTCGATCGAAGTCGGTCGACTGTTCTACACGAGTCGGGTCGACCGTGTAGGACACTCGACGCACCGGTGAGTAGATCGCGTCGATCGGTATCACGCCGATGGTTGCGTTCTCGGTCGTACGGTCCGCAGATGCATAGCCTCTGCCGCGCTCGATCGTGAGGTCGCCGGCGAGGCGGCCCTTTGAGTTGAGTGTTGCGATGTGCAGATCGGGGTTGAGCACCTCGATGTCCGCGTGCTGTTGCAGGTCACCCGCGGTGACGTTGGTTCCGCGGACATCGATGCGCACCGTGATCGGCTCGTCTGCGTGACAGCGCAGCACGACGTCTTTGAGATTCAAGATGATGTCGGTGACGTCCTCGGCCACACCGCTGATGGTGTCGAACTCGTGGAGGGCGTCATCAAAACGGACCTGGGTGATTGCAGCACCCGGAATCGATGAGAGCAACGTGCGCCGTAGCGAGTTGCCAATTGTGTAACCGAAGCCCGGTTCAAGGGGGCCGACCGCAAATTTTTGGCGGTTGCCTTCCTCTTCACCGATCGCTTCGACCGTCGGACGCTGAATGACCAGCATTTGTTCTCCTCGGAACTTCGAAGTCGACACCGGCACGAGGCCGGGTGTTATGTGATCCGGATTACCCGGCTTACTTGCTGTAGTGCTCTACAATTAGTTGTTCGCGCACTGGAAGATCGATCTGTTCCCGCACCGGCAGCTCTCGAACTGTGACGGCCATGCCCTCGTCTGAGACATCGAGCCATTGCGGAACTGCCCGGTCAAGCACGTCTCGGTTCCATTGCACCATGACCAGGCCACGGGACTTCTCACAAAGCGAGACCGTGTCACCCTTGCACACTCGGTAGCTGGGGATGTCCACCCGAGAACCATTGACCTCTATGTGGCGGTGGTTGGTCAGCTGCCGTGCTTGTGGGCGCGTCGCTCCCCAACCTGCGCGATAGACGATGTTGTCCAGTCGTTGCTCAAGCATCCGCAGCATGATCTCGCCGGTGATGCCTTCGCCCCGTGAGGCCTCTGTGAACAGGTTGCGGAACTGCGTTTCGGTGAGTCCGTAAGAGAAGCGAGCCTTCTGCTTCTCCTGCAGCTGCAATAGGTACTCGCTGACGTTGCCACGGCGGCGCGAGCGACCGTGTTCGCCGGGCGGATACGGACGCTTGTCCAGCGCAATCGTCTCGCCGCGCGTGCCCCAGATGTTTTCGCCGAGACGACGAGAAACGCGGGCGCGTGGACCGGTGTAACGCGACATCAGACCCTCCGTCGCTTCGGTGGCCGGCAACCGTTGTGGGGAATCGGCGTGACGTCTTTGATGCCCGTCACCTCGATACCGGCATTTTGGATGGATCGGATCGCTGTCTCCCGTCCCGAACCGGGACCCTTGACAACAACGTCGACTCGGCGCACGCCGTGCTCCATGGCACGTCGAGCTGCTTGTTCGGCCGCCATCTGTGCGGCATAGGGCGTCGACTTACGCGAGCCCTTGAAACCAACGTTGCCAGCCGATGCCCAGGCGATCGTGTTGCCGCCCTGATCGGTGATCGTCACGATCGTATTGTTGAACGAACTCTTGATGTGTGCGACGCCGTGTGTGATGTTCTTGCGCTCACGTTTGCGTGGGCGTCTTCCCCCTGTGGGTGGCTGAGCCATCTTCTAGACCGCCTTCTTCTTGCCGGCCACCGTCTTCTTCGGGCCCTTACGAGTGCGCGCGTTGGTATGTGTGCGCTGGCCGCGAACCGGCAGACCTCGGCGATGCCGGATGCCCTGATAGCAGCCGATCTCCATTTTGCGCTTGATGTCCTGTGATACTTCGCGGCGAAGATCACCCTCAACCTTGAGGTTCTGGTCGATCCACAGGCGGATACGTCCGACCTCTTCGTCGGTCAGATCTCGTACGCGGGTATCGGCGTCGACCTCACATGCCTCACACACATTACGTGCGACGGTCTGACCGACGCCGTAGATATAGGTCAGGGACACCTCTAGGCGCTTTTCGCGCGGGATGTCTACTCCGGAAATACGAGCCATGAAACTACCCCTGGACCTGTTTGTGTCGTGGGTTGGTGCAAATGACCCGCACTTTGCCGTGGCGGCGGATCACCTTGCAATTGTCACAAATTTTCTTGACGCTGGGCCGAACCTTCATTCGTTACCGTCTTATCCTCGGCCGCCGCAGCGACGGATCATTTGTATCGATAGGTAATACGACCACGTTGGAGGTCGTAGGGAGTCAGTTCCACCTGCACCTTGTCGCCGGGAAGAATGCGTATGTAGTGCATGCGCATCTTTCCACTCACGTGTGCCAGGATCTCGTGGCCACTCTCGAGCACCACCCGGAAGCGAGCGTTGGGCAACGCTTCCTTCACCGTCGCATCCAGAGTGATGGGCTCTTCTCTTGCCATGGGGCGGGTCTTCAGCCGTCCTTGGATATCATCTCGATCAGGGTCTTCTGAACTTCCTCTGGCGGTCGATCCGCATCGACCTCCACCAACACTCCCTTCCCGCGATAGTACCCCAGCAGGGGTTCGGTCTGGGAGCCATAGACCGACAGCCGCTCGGCGACAGCCTCCGGCCGGTCGTCCGACCGTTGGGTGAGCTGTCCACCACAGAGGTCACAGGTGCCCTCCTGTCGTGGGGGCTTGAACACCGTGTTCCATATGGCGCCGCACGAGCCACATGTCCAGCGAGCAGTGAGCCGCCGGGTCAACACGGCTTCGGGTACCCGGAAGTAAACGACGTGGCTGAGCTCCCGGCCTGCGGCTTGAAGGCTCTGGTCGAGGGACTCAGCCTGCGGGAGTGTACGGGGGAAACCATCGAGGATCCAGGCCTTGGCGGCGTCGGGCTGGCTGTTGTCGACCGAATGCGTCGAGGGCGGAAGGCCAGTGAGTGAGTCATGAGGCACGCGCCTTTGGTGTGGCTGTCTGATTCAAGTTCTTCAGGATCTTCTCCGCCGTGAGACCGGCTCGTCCTAGCTCGGCCCGCCACCGGCTCACGAAGGGCGACCCGATCATTTTTTTTCGGAGACGCCGCACGCTCTTTTTATCTAAC
>JADFOM010000323.1 GCA_022562835.1 Acidobacteriota bacterium
CGCCGCAAGCCGGCCGACCATAAGGCGCCGAACAGGCCGATCGCGCCCCTGTCGGAGGCGACGAGCAGCGAACCCCCGACGCCCACGGGCTATATCTCGCCGCGCAAGCGAACCCGCGCGGCGCGCCGGGAGTTGATCAACCTGCTCACCCATATCCGCAAGCACCTGCGGCGCGGTCAGTTGACCCATGGGCGCGAACATCTCGATGGCCCCAAGCTCAATGAGCGAAGCGTGAAGTGGGGCAGCCTTCAAGCGAATTTCGTACGATTCGATGAGACCGAAACCTTCTCATCGTGGACCTACCGGACGGACTACGACAGCGGCACCTTCTCTGTCGATGGCCCACAACCAGATCAGATTCTTCTGCCCGGCGGCGCGCACCCAGGCGACCCTCTCAGCGTCGTCGCAGAAGCCCTCACCACAGCGGCAGCCTTCGATGACGTCTTTGTTGTGTACTACATCGACACGGATACCCGCAGCGTCTGGGCCGACTCAGAGGATGGCCCGATCAACTTCGTTGGCGTGCCGTTTATCCCACGCTGTGACTAGTTGAGACTAGCTGCGGACATGATCGCGTCTGTGCTAGCCGAAGTCGCCGGACATGAGGATGGCCCGCTGCTGGACGCGTGTTACCGGGCCGAGGCGTTTTTGTCGACCTGGCAAGACCCGCTTCCCTTCGGGCGCCCCTCGCTGTCTGAACCTGCTGCTCCGATGTCGCCTCGTTCGCATCGGGCTATAAGGATTTCTACGCGGCCATGAGTGGCGATCTTCCGGGCCCGAGCCGTTAGGGAATAGGCCATCAGGCCCAAACTATGTGGCTCTAAAGAATCCCGCTCAAGCGGCATCGCTTTCGCGCCATAGGTGGCAGTCATGCACTCACTTAATCGACTCAAACGATACGAAGCGAAACACACAAAGAAGCACGGCCGCATTCCGGTTGGTTACGCGATGATCATCGCGTTGGTCCTCTCGGGAGTCGCCGTGCTCAGTACCTCTCGTGCGGCTTTCACCGACACGACCAGCAACACCACCAACTACGTCAACGCCGGCTCGGTCGACCTGACCGACGACGACAGCGATGGCGTGCTGTTCGAGATCGACGACATGGTGCCCGGTGACTCGGTGACCCGCTGTATCGAGGTCACCTACGACGGCATCGCCAATCCAAGCGACGTGCTGCTCTACTCCGGCGGTTACATCGACTCAGCCAACAACCTTGGTGACCACCTGGATCTCCGGGTGCGCCAAGGCACAGGTGGCGATTTCACGGACTGCACGGGCTTCGCCTCGAGCGGCATGGTGTTCAATGGCGGCGCACTTGACGTCTTCGACGGCAACCACTTCAGTTACGCGACCGGTGCTGGCAACTGGGCGCCCGGCGCCACCCCCCCCCTGAGTCACGCGTCTTTGAGATTCGCGTCACAATGAATAGCCTCACTCCCGATTCGGTGCAAGGTGAAGGCGTTACCGGCCTCGCATTCGTGTGGGAGGTCCAGTCCTGACCTGCTCAGGACCCACGACATGCGAGGCTGGAGACTCCAGGAGATAGGCCGCTTCTGTGCCTGGATCGTGGGCTCCTGGGTCGTTTCGATGGCGCTGTGGGTAGCAGTCCCAGCCATCGCGATGGGCTGGGAACCCACGGTCATCAGCTCGGGTTCGATGAACCCAAGCCTCAGAGTCGGCGACGTCGTTCTCATCGATCGGGACAGCCCGGTCGGCGAGGGCGACATCGTCGCGTTCAACTCCGGCGACCACAACACGGTTCACCGAGTGGTTGGCACAACAGAAGAGGGCGAGGTCATGACCAAGGGTGACGCAAATCGGGTCGACGACTCGGCTTCGCTGAGCGACGACGAGATCATCGGGCGAGCCCGCATGGTCGTGCCGTTCATCGGAAAACCAGTCCTGTGGGGTGCGGCCACAGTCCTCTTCGCTGTGCTCGGACTCTTCGTCGTGATCGGCGTGATTCGATCCAAGCCCGAAGTCGGTGTCGCCATACTTGTTACCGCTACGGCCTTTGCCGCACTCACATCGACGTCGCTGGCTTGGACGCGCCCCACCGCGAATTCTGCTTCAAGCTTCAGCGCAGCTTCAGTCACGATACCGACCGGCTTTACCGCGACCTGTGGGGCCGCGGCGCCATACGACGTCGATGTCGACCTGTCGTGGACCTCTGTGCCTGGCGCGACGGCCTACAACGTTCTGCATGACCCACCCGGCGGGGGCAGCGGCTACACGGTGATCGCCACAGTTGCCGCACCCCAAACCACCTACACGCACACAATCACGAGTGGGAACGGTAACCAGCGCTTTGCCGTGTCCGCTGTTGTGGGCACTTGGGAGTCGGATCCTTCCGCCGACGACTCTGTAAAGGTCAACGCGAAGAAGGGCAAGTGCAACTGACCGGTCGGTCAAGCGTGGATCTACCGCTATTCTGAGGGCCGACTATTCGGGGCTGTAGCTCAGTTGGCTAGAGCACCTGCTTTGCAAGCAGGATGTCGTGGGTTCGATTCCCATCAGCTCCACCGAAATCGCAACGATTCCTGACCTACGTCAAGGGGCCGGGAGCCGGGTAGGGAGCCAAACGGGGAGCCATCGAGGCCGACCGCGACCGTTGTGGGCGGATCTGTCAAGCTCCGGATCCCAACCTACGTAGGCCGATCAGATGTGCCGATATAGAGCGGGTGGCTGTGCGTCGCCCGGCCGAATCCCAGTCACCGAAGCCGACCTTGTATTGGTCATCTGGATGGTTCTCGATCAGCCATAGCTCAAACGGGTTGAGACAGCATTGAAGTCAGGTTGACCGAAATTGCAGCTTTGGTTGCTGATGCACTCGGGGGTCACGGTCAGGCTGGGCCGCATACTCCTTGTCGAGCGCAGCGTCTGGTTGGAGTCGGCTTGAATGAGCTTCGACGTGGAGCGGCCCTCCTCGCTCGACGGCTGGGGCAACCTCGGCTAGTCGGCACCGATTGCGGATCGGCTGATCTCGGCGATGTGGGTGTGGTCGGTTCCGCAGCATCCGCCCATCACGGTCAGGTTGGGGAGCAGGCGGCGGAGATCGGCGTAGAGATGGCCGAGCTCGACCGGGTCGCCGGCGTCGAGCTCCTCCGCGTTGTCGAGCTCCTCGTGGCTCATGCGCGATGCATTGGCCCTGATGAGGCCGATGCGGTTCCGCCAGTCACCGCCGGCGGCGAGAGTGGGGATGAAGTGGTCGGGGTGCGCGCAGTTG